>JAICSD010000082.1 GCA_025937075.1 Vicinamibacteria bacterium
ACGGCGGCGACCGGCTCGCCGAAAAATTTGGCCTCGCCGACGGCGAGCACTGGTCGATCTGCGTAATGCGGACCGTATCGGGGGACCGGCTGGGGCAGATCCGCTGCGGAGACGATGACCTGCACACCCGCGACGCGCCTGGCGTCCGTTGCATCGATCGCGTCGAGCCGTGCGTGCGCGCAGGCGAGCGTCACCAGCTTGACGTGCAGCACGTTCTCGAGACGCAGGTCGGCCGCATAGCGCTGCGCGCCTGTCACGCGCTCGGGGCCGCCGGCGCGAGGCACCGATCGCCCGATCACGACGTCGCTCATTGTTTGGATGGCGGGGACCCCGGCACCCCGCCAGGCTCCTCGCTCGCGGGGGCCCCTCGCCCCGCTCCGCTCCTCGCTTTGGATGGAGGGGGCCCCTGCACCCCGCCAAGCGATCGCTCCGCTGCCGCCGCCACCGCGGCGACGATTCGGCTGTAGCCCGCACAGCGGCACAGGTTACCGGCGAGGCCGTCCTCGATATCCGTGATCGTCGGATGAGGGTTCGTCATCAGCAGATACCGCGCGGCCATGATCATGCCGGGAATGCAGAACCCGCATTGCACCGCGCCGTGCTCGATGAACGCTTGCTGGAGGGGGTCGAGATGGCCGTCGCGCGCGAGCCCTTCGATCGTGACGATCGTCTGCTCATCGGCTTCGACGGCAAGCACCAGGCACGATGTGACGGCGCGATCGTTCAGGATCACCGTGCACGCGCCGCACTCGCCTTCCGCGCAGCATTCCTTCGCGCCCGTGAGATGGAGTTGATCGCGCAGCACGTCGAGCAGCGTGTGATGCGGCTCCACGTTGACCGTGCTCGGTCGGCCGTTGATCGTCACGCGAATGGGCTTCGCCGGCGCCGGCATCACTCTCTCGCGCCGCTCCGTTGAAGCCGATCGATTGCGGCATCAATCGTACGACGCCCGACGGCGGCAAGCATCGCGAGGCGGTACTCGCGGCTGCCGCGGACGTCCGATACGGGAGCGGCGTGCGCGATCAGCCGCTGCAGCGCGTCATCCCGCACCGTGTCGGCCGCAGACCGAGCGGCAAGCGTCCGTGTGTCGTCGGGCACGACGAACGGGCGGGGCCCGACGGCGCCGAACGCCATCCTCGTTTCGCCCGCGGCCGTCACGGCGCAGCACATGTTGATCACGGCCAGATCGACGCCAAAGCGGCGCGTGACCCGGCCGAATGCCGCACCCGTCGGCTGCGCAGGTAGCGGGAGGTCGATCGACGCGACCATCTCCGCCGGCTCGAGCACCGTCCGCCCGCGTCCGCTGAAGAAATCGGCGAGCGGAATTGCCCGTTCGCAGGAGGCGGAGATCGCGTTCACGATCGCGCCGTAAACCAGGAGCGCGGGCGCAGTATCCGCTGCAGGCGAGGCGTTGCAGATGTTCCCGGTCAGCGTCGCCCGATTGCGGATCTGAATCGATCCCACGACCGCGGCGGCGTCGGCGAGCGCCGGGAAATGGTGCTGGATGCGCGGGTCCGCGATGATGTCCGTGATCACCGCGTTCGCGCCAATGCGCAGGCGCCCGTCTACTTCGACGACATCGTTCCGCAGGCGCGCGGCGCGCTTGATGTCGATGACGATCGCGGGCTGCACGTGACGCCGGCGCAAACGTACGATCAGGTCCGTCCCGCCGGCGAGCAGCCGGGCGCAGGTGCCGTGCTGGCGCAGCAGCGCAAGCGCTTCGTCGAGCGTGTCCGGCCGGACGTAGTCGAACGGTCGCATCCGGCCGTTATCGTACTGCGTCCGGCGCGATCTGAAGCGCAGCGAGGCGGGCCTCCGCCGCCTGAAGTAACGGCAGCGCCAGCTCCCGCGCCTCCCGAACGCGAATGCGGTTGTAGGACAGCTCGAACTTCTCGCGCACGTCCTCGACGGAGAACCTCCCGGAACGCGCGAACCTGAGGAAGAGATCGACGTTCGTGTCGAGGAAACTGAGACTGTCCGCAGCCTGGACCATATCCGCTTCCGGCCAGCCGCCGACTTCATGTGCGCGTATCAGGGCTTCGACGTCAGCGATCAGTTCCGGATCCGCCTGCTGTTCTCTCAGCCAGCCGCCGACGATGCGCGCGCTGCGCTCGGAATGCGCGCGATAGTACTCCTCGTCGTTGGCGCCCGTATTCACTGGAGCATCGGGCCCCGGAAAGGCGCGCTCCATGTCGTGCGTCAGCGTCGCGAGCCGAACGGCCTCACGCGATCCCGGCGTCAGCCGGTCCAGCCACTCGAGGGAGCGCAGGAGGTGAGCGCTGTTGTATGGATAGTTGTCGATGACCCATTGGCGCGCGGCTTCGATGAGGGGGAACGGCATGAGGAGGTTGGTGGTCGGTAGTCGGTTGTCGGTCGTCGGTTGTCGGAGGTTCGGAATTGGGAATTGGGAGTTTACAGCGTCGTGACAGGCCGGCTCTGAAGCAGCAATAGCTCCTCTCCGCGGATTCCCCACTCGACATCCTGCGGTCCGCCGAAGCACTCTTCGAGCCGCAAGCCGACCTGACGGAGCCGATCCAGCTCCGCCTCGTTCAGCACGCGAGCGCTGCCCTCTTCCTCGCTGAGCGGCACCTGTTGAGTACCGCCGCGCTCCGGGTCATGCACCACGGCGAAGGGCTGGTAGCCGACGAAGGCGTCGAGGACCGTCCCATCGTCGCGATCGACGAGGTAGTGATTGGGCGTCAGCAGCCCCGAGACGATGCCCTCGCCGAGACCGAACACCGCTTCGATCACCATCCGATCGCGCCGCTTGTGGATCGGATCGACGGTGAACATGACGCCGCTCTTCTCCGAGTGCACCATCTGCTGCACGACAACGGCCATCTGCGTGTCGGCGAGCACGCCCTTTGCCGCGCGATAGAAGAGTGCGCGCGGCTCGAAGAACGACGCCCAGCACGCCTTGACGGCTGCGGCAACGCCGGACGCGCCGCGAACGTTCAGGTATGTTTCCTGTTGGCCTGCGAAGCTCGCGGCGTCGCCGTCCTCGCTGACGGCGCTCGAGCGCACGGCAACGAGCGGCTCCGTGCCCAATTCGCCGTACGCACTCCGAATCGCCTCCTCGAGGGCGGCCGGCATCGGGCTGCGCGCGATCACGCGCCTCAGATCTGCGGACACCGATTCCAGAAGAGTGGCGTTCTGAACGTCCAGCCCGCGAGTCGCCTGTTCGATCGCGTCCGCGCCGCCGCACGCCTCTAGAAACGCTTCGAACGCAGCCGCGCACACGACGAATCCAGGCGGCACCGGGAGACCCGCGCCAGCCATGCGAGCCAGACACGCCCCTTTGCCGCCGGCAACCGGCCTGGCCTCCGAAGGCAACCCGCTGAAGTGGGCAACCTGCATCAATCTTCGAGGATGGCGACGGCACGCACGGGAGCGGCCGTCGTGTTCACCCACTTGACGGGCAGGACGCTCAGCTTGAAGCCGTGCGGCGGCAGCTGATCCAGGTTCGTCATGTTCTCGAGGTGATAGTACTCCCGCGTCAACATCACACGATGCGCTTCCCAGAACTGCTGGCGCTCGAACATCGCCCACACCGGCGGATCGAACGTGATCGCGTCGATGCCCGCCACCTTCACGCCCTGATCGAGCATGTAGTGCGTCGCTTCCGCCGTCATCCCGCACTGATCGGTCAGATACGTGTCGCTGTCCTGCAGCTTGCCAGCGCCCGTATGGATGAGGACGATGTCGAGCGGCTTCAGGCGGTAGTCGATCGCGTCGAGCGCCTTCTTGAAGTCATCCGTCGTGATCCCGGCGCCTTTCGGAAGATGCCGGAAGTCGAGGCACACGCCATCACCGTAGCAGTACTCGATTGGAATTCCTTCGGGGCCCTGGGCATCGTCGCGCAGGTGGCGGAGCGAATCGATGTGGGTGCCGATGTGATCCCCGAGGACGACGAGATAGCTGGCCGTCAGCCAGTCGACGCCGTACTTCGCCGCGCCGATCCCCTGCGCGAACTCCTGCCATGTCTCGTACATGGCCATCGAGGGGCGGACGACCCGTGGGAACGCCACCATGTCCTTGTGGACACTCATGCTCAGATCGATGAGCTTTCGACCCATTCGTGACTGCCTCCCGGCTACTGCGTGGTGGTGATGCCGCCGTCGATGTACAACGTCTGGCCGGTGATGAAATCCGAAGCGGGCGCGACGAAGAACAGCACGGCGCCAACCACGTCCTGGGTCTCCGCGACGCGCCCGAGCGGGATCCTCGAGACGAGCGCCTGGTAGAAATCGGGATCGTCGAGCCAGCGCGCTACCTGCTGCGTCCGTACGAACGTTGGCGCAAGCATGTTGACGTTGATCCGGTGCGGCGCCCACTCCGATGCGAGCTGCCGGCACAGGATGCCGAGCCCGCCCTTCGCGGCGCAGTAGGCGGCAAAGCCGCGCCCGCGCAGCGCGAGCTGGCTGCGCACGGAGCCGAAGTGCACCTGCCTGCCGCCGCTCCCCTGCTGAATCATGTGTCTGGCAGCGGCCTGCGCCTGGAACATCGCGCTCTTCAGGTTCAGATCGAGCACGTGGCTGAAGTTTTCGTCGGTCGCCTCGTCGGCGGGCTCTTCCCGCTGTCCGCCGACGGGGTTCACGAGGATGTCGAGGCGTCCGAAGTGCGCCGCCGCTTCGTCGACCATGCGTCGCGTGTCCGTCACCGAGAGCGCATCGAAAGGAGCCGCGTATGCGTCACCGCCGTCGCGTGTGAGGGCGCCCGCGCAGGCCGCGGCTTTCTCCGCGTTGTGGCCGGCGACGGCAACCTTCGCGCCCATCGAGATCAGGCCGCGGCAGACGGCTTCGCCGATGCCGCCGTAGCCGCCCGTCACGAGCGCAACCTTGCCGTCCAGTCGAAAGAACTGATCTGCGGAATGCATTGTGCGTGAGACTGCTCAATCTACCATAGGCGTTTATCATTGCACCCGAGGTGACCACCGATGTCGGATTCGAGCCAGGTGATCGACGAGTTCTTCGGCGATGCGACGACGCCCATCGAATGGGCCAGCGAAGAGGAGAAGCGGCTGCACTTCTGGCTGGACGATCTGCACTGCCCGCAGCCCGTGTCGCCCATGTGGTTCGACATCGGCGGCTGGTGGCTGACGTGCGACTACATGTATCGCCGCTTCGGCGCGCCATTCGGGAAGGACTGGGTCGCCAAGAACATCGAGGGCTACGTCCACAGCGCGGTGGTCCCTCGCGATCCGCAGGAGGCCGCGGAGATCGCGCCGTACTACGACATGGTGATGCCGGTCTACGCCGACAAGTTCCTCGACTGGTGGAAGCGGCGGTACCTGCCGGAAATCGAGCGCAACTTCGAGTACCTCGACACCTTTCCCATGGCGACCGCATCGCTGCCCGAGCTGATGATCCTGCTCGAGGATGCCGTCGATATCCAGGAACGCCACTTCCGCCTGCACTGGATGCTGAACCTTGCGCAGTTCCAGGCATCGCTGACGTTCAAGAATCTCGTCACGGAGCTGCTCGGGGATGGGCACGACGATCTCGTCGGCCGCATTCTCGTATCGGACGAAGACCGGAACTGGGACTCCATCAGGGATCTGTGGAAGCTCGAGGAGACGGTCAAGAAGAGCGCGGTACTCACGCGAGCGTTCGAGGCGCCGACCGCGGACGGCGTCCTGAAGGCGCTCGCTGACTCTGACGAAGGGCGCGCGCTGGTGAAGGCTATCGAGGCGTACGGAACCGAATACGGCAACAAGTCCATGTGGGCGCACGAGTACATCTACTCGACCTGGCGCGAGAACCCGACGCCGATCGTCGAAGCGCTGCGCGGCTACCTCGTCTCGGACTACGACTACGAAAAGGACGTGCGTCAGCTTCGGGAGAAGCGCGACGCCGCCATCGCGGAGCTGTGGTCCCTCGTGCCGGCGACGGCGTCGGAAATCAATCGCGATCGGCTGAAGGCCGCGCTCGATCTGGCGCTCAAGATGGCGCCCCTCACGCCCGACCATCACTTCTATATGGATCAGGGCACATACGCGCGCGTCCGCCTCGTCCTGATGGCGATCGGGCGGAAGCTCGTCGACGAAGGCGTTCTCGGCGAGGCGGACGATGTGATGTTCCTGCGGTATCACGAACTGCGCGTCATCAGCGCCAACCACGCGGCGTTCGACGCGAAGGCGATCGGCAAGCAGCGGCGGCGCGAGCGCGAGGCTGCGTTCAACGTGCGGCCCCGCCTCTGGGCCGGCACGATTACGGGGTGGTCGCTCTACGAAGAGCCATACAAGCAGGGGAACTGGGACTGGCCGGGGATTTATGAGCGGTCGAAAGAGGCGGCGAAGACGAAGTCCGATTCGCTGCGTGGTCTGGGCGCCTCCGCCGGTGTGATCGAGGGCATCGCGCGGGTTGTCGACTCTCCCGAGGAGTTCGATCAGGTCCGGAAGGGCGAGCTGCTGATCTGCAAGATGACCAGCCCGTCATGGGTGGTGCTGTTCACGAAAATCGCGGGGCTGGTGACCGATTCCGGCGGCGCGCTCTCCCACCCGGCTGTCGTCTCCCGCGAATTCGGCATCCCCGCCGTCGTCGGGACGCGGTTCGCGACGCAGCGGATCAACACCGGCGACCGCGTGCGTATCAACGGGGCCGCCGGCCTCGTGGAGATCCTGCGTTAGCTCACGCCTCACCCCACCACGATCTCGCCCGTCATCTTCGGGTGAATCGAACAGAAGTACTTATAGGTACCCGGCGCGTCGAACTGATGCGAGAACCGGCCGTCGGTATCGAGCACCGGCGATTTGAACTTGCGCTCGGTACTGACAATCGTGTGCGGCACGTCGTCATGGTTCGTCCACGTGATGGTTGCGCCGACGGGCACGTTCGTCGCGCCCGGCTGGAACGTGAAGTTGTCGAGAAGCACTTCGTGGCCATCCGTGGGCTGCGACTCGGATTCGAGCGGCACGTCCGTGATCGCAATCGGATGATTCACGTCGTGAAACGACATGCGCGACAGCCCCAGCACCTTCCGGAGGCGATCGTCCGAGACCTTCATCGGACCCGGTGAGGGCGCCGTACCGGGCGCCGGCTGCGGAAAGGCCGTCGACATCGCCGTGTGGAACGTGACGTGGCCTTCGACCTTCTGCATCACTTGATGGATGTGGCCGTTCAGCACCGACACGGACCCGAAGCGCTTCAAGTAGGACAGCGCGCGCTCGCTGTCGTCAGTGCCCCAGCCCCACTCGGGATACACGGACCAGAGCGGGATGTGCGCGAACACGACGACCGGCGTGCTGCTCGTGAGGCGTGTGACGTCCTTTTCCAGCCATTCGAGCTGCTCGTCGCCGAGCGTGCCGAGCCCTCCCGCTTTGAGGTCGACGACGTTCACGAGGCCGATGAAGTGGACGCCGTTCTTGTCGAAGCTGTGCCAACCTGCGCCTTTCGTTCCTTTGCCGAACCGTTCGAGGTAGCTGAGGCCGTCGTCCTCCAGCACATCGTGCTCGCCGGGGACGTAGAACACCGGAACCGAGAGCTCCGAGAGCACCTGCTGCAGCGTGTCGAATTCTGACGGCCTCGAAAGGTGCGTCAGGTCGCCGGTGTGGAGGACGAATGCGGGTCGATTCGGGTCCGCCTCGATCTTCGCGACCGCGGCGCGCAGCGTTGCGGTCACGTCGGTGTTCGCCGGCTTGTCGAACCCGATATGGCTGTCGCTGATCTGCACGAAGCGCAGGGCGTCAGCGTCGTGCATCATCATCGATGGGTGCGCCCCCTGGCCGAGTGGAGATCCCTTCAGCACGCCGCTGGACAACGTCCAGACGGCGCCCGTCCCCACCCATGCCATGCACTTCAGGAAATGCCGCCGATCGGCGTCGTGTTCGTCGTTTCTTCGCGCCACACGTCCCTCCCTGTGTCGAAATCAGGCTTCTTCGAGCGTGTCTTCTGCAGGGGAGACCGCAGGAAGCGGCTGCCTATTCCCGGGAATAAATCACGACCCTCGCGGGTCTGAAGAGAGTTGATGGCTTCGCGCGTGTTCGAAGAGTCGGTCCTGCCGCATGTGGACGCCGCCTTCAATTACGCGCGCTGGCTCACGAGGAGCGACGCCGACGCCGAGGATGTCGTCCAGGACGCGTGCGTACGTGCGATGCGGTTCATCTCGTCGCTTCGAGGGGGTGATGCGCGAGCGTGGTTCTTCACGATCGTGCGGAACACGTGGTACAGCCGCGCCTCGCGACGGCCAGACCCTGGGCACGCGGCACCGATCGAGAGCGCGGGGAACGAACCGCCGGACGATAGCCTCGGTCCGGAGGAGCAGCTTCTCCAGCAGCACACGGTGGCGCGGGTGCGCTCGGCAATCGAGGCGCTGCCAGCGGACTTTCGTGAGGTGATCGTGCTCCGCGAAATCGAAGGCTTGTCCTACAAGGAAATCGCGGCGATCCTGCGCGTGCCGATCGGCACGGTGATGTCGCGGCTCGCGCGGGGCCGCGAACGGCTGCTGACCGCGCTGAACCCGGATTCGATGGAGTTGCCAAGGTGACCTGCGACGAGGTGTTTCGCCACCTGGACGCGTATATCGACGGTGAGCTCGACGCCGAACTGGCACGCGACGTCCGCGAGCACGTGAGCGTCTGCCGGGTGTGCCGCCGTCACGTCGAGGAGCGCGAAGCGCTGGGGCGGCTCCTCCGTTCGGCTCCCTACTATCCGGCACCCGCGGGCCTGCATTCCCGCACCTCCGCGCGGGTACGCCGCACGACGTCGATGCGGCAGGTGCTGACGTGGGCCGCCGCGGCCGTGCTCGTGCTGTCGGTCGGCGCCGGCGTCGCGTTCGTCCGTTCCGGTGTAATGCGCGACGACGAGATCGTCACCCAGGTCGTTGACGGCCACGTGCGATCGTTGATGGCCGATCACCTCTTCGATGTGCAGTCGACGGATCAGCACACCGTGAAGCCGTGGTTCCTCGGCAAACTGGATTTCTCTCCGCCCGTCATCGATCCCGCGTCTGCCGGCTTTCCGCTGGTCGGCGGCCGCCTCGACTATCTTGGCGGACGCCCGGTCGCGGCGCTCGTCTACGAGCGTCGCAAGCACACGATCAACGTGTTCGTCGCACCTGCCACGGACTCGCCGGGTGTTTCGCCGTCGGTTGAATCGGTTCGCGGATTTCACGTTCATCACTGGATTCACGGCGCCATGTCGTTCTGGGCAGTGTCCGATTTGAACGATGCCGAGCTGACGGAGTTCGTGCGCACGCTGCGGGCCTCCTCTTAGCTCCAGTCCACGTTAGCTCACAGCCGTTCATGAGATCAGGATCTCCTTAGAGGTGCCTCGATGTAGGGCGACTCTTTGGAATCCTCCTGATCTCCTGATCTCCTGATCTCCTGATCTCCTGTGATCCCTATACGGCACACCGAATTAATTCACGCCGAGCGGCGTTTCCTGCATCGCGCGCTCGGCACAGCAGATCGGATTGCCCCGACGCGATCACAGGCGGCCAGACGGTCAAGAGACGGAAACGGCGAGTGATCCGCGGTTCGCAATCGATTACGCGCCTGCGGCCGCCTCAGCAGGTCCACGAGATCCGCGATCCATATAATGGGTGCGGATGAGCAATCGGCTCGAGGACTACGCAATCATCGGGGATTGTGAGACCGCGGCGCTCGTTTCGAACGCCGGCTCGATCGATTGGCTCTGCTGGCCGCGCTTCGATTCCGCTGCCTGCTTCGCCGCACTGCTCGGAACACCTGAGAACGGACGCTGGCTCATCCAGGCGGTCGACTCGGCTGCCCGCCTCAGCCGCCGGTACCGTCGAAACACGCTCATCCTCGAAACCACGATCGAAACGTCCGACGGCGCGGTGACGCTCATCGACTTCATGCCGCCGCGCGGCCGCAATTCCGACATCGTCCGTCTCGTGCGCGGCGACCGCGGGTCCGTGCGGATGCGCACGGAACTGATCCTGCGGTTCGACTACGGACGCACCGTCCCATGGGTCACCCGCGAGAGCGACGGGACGTTGCGAGCGATCGCCGGCCCCGACATGGTGCTGCTCCACACGCGCGCGAGGCTCCACGGAAAGGACATGACCACCGTGGGCGAGTTCGACGTGTCGGCCGGCGAGACCGTTCCGTTCGTGCTCACGCACGGCCCTTCGTATATGCCTCCGCCGCGGGCGATCGATCCGGAAGCCTCGCTCGCGGGCACCGAGTCGTTCTGGAGGGAGTGGGCGGCGCGCGGTCAACCTGACGGCGAATGGGCCGAGGCCGTCACGCGCTCGCTGATCACGTTGAAGGCCCTCACCTACGCGCCCACGGGAGGTCTCGTCGCGGCGCCGACAACGTCGCTGCCCGAATACATCGGCGGCGAGCGCAACTGGGACTACCGGTTCTGCTGGCTGCGCGACGCGACGCTGACGCTGCTCGCGCTCATGAACGCCGGGTACTACGACGAAGCGAAAGCCTGGCGCGACTGGCTGCTGCGCGCCGCCGCCGGTGCTCCCTCACAGCTCCAGATCATGTACGGGCTTGCGGGCGAGCGTCGGCTGATGGAGTTCGAGGTGCCGTGGCTTCCTGGATACGCGAACTCGAGGCCGGTCCGCGTTGGCAACGCGGCGCATGGCCAACTGCAGCTCGACGTGTACGGCGAGGTGATGGACGCGCTGCATCAGGCGCGCAAAGGGGGTCTCCACCCGAGCGAGGCGGATTGGTCGTTCCAGTGCACGGTCCTGGAACACCTGGAGTCGGAATGGCAGAAGCCTGACAACGGCATGTGGGAAATCCGCGGCGACCCGCGCCACTTCACCTACTCGAAGATCATGTGCTGGGTGGCGTTCGATCGCGGCATTCAGGCGGCCGAGGCGTTCGGGCTCGATGCGCCGCTCGATCGATGGAAGGCCGTCCGCCGCGCGATTCACGACGAGGTCTGCACGCGCGGGTACAACGCGCAGATGCACAGCTTCGTGCAGTCGTACGATTCGAAGGAGCTCGACGCAAGCCTCCTCCTCCTGCCGACCACCGGCTTTCTCCCGATGGATGATCCGCGCGTGCGGGGCACGATAGACGCCGTCGAGCATCACCTGTTCAGCGACGGATTCCTGCTGCGCTACAACACCCACACCAGCGACGATGGGCTCCCGGCCGGGGAAGGCGCGTTTCTCGCGTGCACGTTCTGGCTCGCCGATGCGTACGCGCTCCTCGGGCGCACCGACAAGGCGCGCGCTCTCTTCCAGCGTCTTCTCGGGATCCGCAACGATGTCGGCTTGCTGTCCGAGGAATACGACGCGAACGCGAAGCGCATGGTGGGTAATTTCCCCCAGGCGTTCTCGCACATCGCGCTCGTCAACACGGCGCACAACCTGGAGCGCGCGGTCAAGCCCGCCGAGCAGCGAGCTGCGGTGTAGCGCGCACCTTCAGCTGCGCCAGCGTCAAAGTGGCCAGTTGCGCGGCACCTTGACGACGTACGTGCCCGCAATCTTGTCGTGCCACGCCTGGCGCTCCGGATCGCGCAGAATCCACAAGCATCCGATTCCCACGACGGCGAGCGAGAAGATGCTCGACAATCCGCGCACCAGCGCGTCGACGAAACGCAGCGGCGCGCCGTCAGTCCGCACCACCCGAAGCTGACAGATGATTCCGCCGACGGTCGTGCCCTTCCAGGTCCAGAATCCGATGTGGTACGCGAGCAGGAGCAGGAAGAACGCGCTGTCGGTGTCCCACCGGCGCAGGTCGAACATCTGCTGCGCGATGAGCACGAGGATCACGTCGAGGACGAATGCGAAGAGGCGGTCGCGAAAGAGCGCGTGCGGGAAGGACGCGAGATCGGAGACCGTCGCGGGGCCAACGCTTGGCGGCACCGGAGCCGTCGCATCGTGGTTCGGAAAGGCCGGCGCCGCAGGCGCGTACTCGAGTACCGGTGTGGTCACGGCGACAGCCGCGGCCGGCGCGGGTTCCGGCAACGGATTCTCGCGGCGATACCCCGTGACGAACGCCAGCGCAGCGGCGCCGAGGCCGAACACGCCCAGCATGCTCCACGTGAACAGCCCGAGCAGCGGGATCATGTAGGCGACGCAGAGGACGGCAGATCCGAGCAGAAATGAACGCAGGGACAGGAGCCTGCTCTCGGTATCGCTCTGCGGCACGATCCGGGCGCCTATCCACCGCGTTGCGCCGATACGCCCGATGAGCGTGGCCGCAATCAGCGCACAGATGACGAACGGCACGACCGCGATCCCGATTACCGAGACGGTCAGCAGCAGACACAGCGGTCCTGTCAGCAGCAGCACCAGCAGCCCCACCAGGAACGTCGTCAGCGGTTTTTCCGCGAGCGTTTCGGCGCACGCGCGCGCCGGGCGATCGAAGATGAGGTTGAGCGCGAGCGCGACCAGGAAGAAGACGGCCGCAAGCCGCCACACCCACGGAACGTCTGGAACGATCAGGCGCCCCCAGAGCAGACCGCGGGTCACCCATGGCACGAGCGCGTCCAACCGCCCGCCAAATGCTCTCGGCCCGACAATGATCTGGTGCGCACCGGGCGTGAAGCTGGAGGGCGCGTCGAAACCGCCGGCAACGACGATCAGATCCCGGCCGACCGACGCGCCCTCTTCAGCGTTGCCGCTGCCGCCGACGACAACGAGCGATCCG
>JAICSD010000549.1 GCA_025937075.1 Vicinamibacteria bacterium
AGCGCGACGTCGGTGACGTCCGTGCGATGGCCACCGGTGGCGAAGAGCTGGCGCGTGCGCGCGAGATCGAGGGCACGGTAACCCGTCTCGTCGCTCCCCTGCGCGAGGACGTAGCCGTCGAAGCCACTGCGCGCGCCGCTCGCGCTCGCGCTTAACTCGCGCTCGCCGTATGAGCCCGTGCTGAGCGCGACGCTCGCGGTGGGGATCGCGCTCCCACGCTTCGTGACGAAGTTGATGGCGCCGGCGAGGCTGTTCTTCCCGAACAGCGCCGACGGCCCGCGCACCAGCTCCGCGTGATCCGCGGCCTCGATGGGGAGGAGATCGAGATTCACCTCCTGCGCATCCGGCTCGTTCATCCGCACGCCGTCGAGGAAGACGCTCACGCCCGCAGGGACGCCGGCGACGGGCGAGAGCGTGAAGCCGCGCAGCTCGAGCGTCGGCTGCGCGCTCGTCCCCTGATCGTTGGAGATGGAGACGCCGGGGAGCGATGCGAGCACCGCCGCCGCGCCCGCGGGCCCGGGCGGCGCCTTGGTCGTATTGACGACGTCCACGCGCGAGGCGAGGCGCGGATTCGCGACCGACGAAAGCCGCGTTCCCGTGACGACGACGGCACGAAGCGCGGTCGTGCCGCGCGCCACCGAATCCTTCCGCACGGAATCAGCGCGCACGGAATCAGCGCGTGCGGTGTCCGATGCGCTGACCGGTTGCGCGCTGACCGGTTGCTGGGCGTGCGCTGCGGTCGCAACGCACAGCGCTGCGGCGAGCGCGACTGTCTTCGACCTGGCACTCATCTCCCGGCGATCACATGGGAAGATCGTGCCAGACCGCAGTAATTAGTATCACATGGTTACGAATGACATCGGCTTCGTCAGCCACATCGCGACGAGCGCCAGGAGGAAGTACGGGACCAGCACCGCCGCGCCCGCGTAATCCTTCGCCACCCGCTGCCCGAAGAAGAGCGCCGAGAGTGCGAGCGCGGCGACGGTTGCGCCGCAGAACGCGACCATCGGCCCGTGGCCAAGCATGATCATGAGGCACCCGATCGCGTTCAGAACGCCCGCCGTCACCTCCAGCAGCGTGATCATCCCGAACATGGGACCCACCGTGGACGCCAGCGGGCTCTTCGAGAAGTGCTCCGTCAGGTAGTCCAGGTTGCCACGCCGGTCGATCACCTTGTCCAACCCGGATTGGAGGAAGAGGATCGCGAGGAAGAGCGCGGCGAGCGCCTGGATGAGCCGCGCGGCCACTATCGGGGTGATCAGCATCCCCTGACGATACGCCGTTCGACGAACCCGTCAACGGCTGGCAGCATCCCTGCTGGTTAGCTTGCAACCATGACCCCCGCACGCTCTTCCGCTTCCACGCACGATCGCATCACCCTCGACGCGCTCGAATCGCTCGACCCGCAGCTGGACGCCGACACCACGGACGAAGCCTCGGCCTTCGCGCGCCTCGGCCTCGACCCCGAGATCGTCTCCGCGCTCACGGCGCTTGGCTACGAGGAGCCGACGCCCATCCAGCGCGAGACGATCCCGCCGCTCATCGCCGGCAAGGACGTCCTGGGCCAGGCGGCGACCGGAACCGGGAAGACGGCCGCCTTCTCGCTCCCGCTGCTCCAGCGCATCCGCGATTCCAGCGACCGACGCCGCGACGCCGCGCCCAGCGCGCTCATCCTGACGCCGACGCGCGAGCTCGCGATGCAGGTGGCGGAGGCGATCCACAAGTACGGGCGCGCGATGGACGTGTGC
>JAICSD010000447.1 GCA_025937075.1 Vicinamibacteria bacterium
CCGGTCGGCGAGCGCCTGTCCTATGCGCTCGTCAAAGGCATCGACGCCCACATCATCGACGACACGGAGGAAGCACGCCAGAAGTACGCGCGCCCGCTCGACATCATCGAAGGCCCGCTCATGGACGGGATGAAGATCGTCGGCGATCTCTTCGGCTCGGGGAAGATGTTTCTCCCGCAGGTCGTCAAGAGCGCCCGCGCGATGAAGAAGGCCGTCGCCTATCTCGAGCCGTTCATGGAGGCACAGCAAGCTGCGGGCGGCGCCGGATCGCAGGGCCGCATCGTCATGGCGACCGTGAAAGGAGACGTCCACGACATCGGCAAGAACATCGTTGGCGTCGTCCTCGGGTGCAACAACTACGAGGTCATCGATCTCGGCGTGATGGTTCCCGCGGCGAAGATCCTCGACACGGCGGTCGAGCGGAAGGCGGACATGGTGGGGTTGAGCGGTCTGATCACGCCGTCGCTGGACGAGATGGTCAACGTCGCGCGCGAGATGACGCGCCGTAACCTCGAACTTCCGCTGCTCATCGGCGGCGCGACGACGAGCCGCCAGCACACGGCGGTGAAGATCGCTCCGGAGTATTCGCAGCCCGTCGTTCACGTGCTGGATGCCTCGCGGGTCGTCGATGTCGTCGCGAGTCTGGTGAACCCTGAGCGCAGCGCGGCATTCGATCGGAGTAATCGCGGAGCGCAGGAGGAGATTCGGCAGCGCTACAAGGCGCGCAGCGAAAAGCCCCTCCTGTCGTACGAGCAGGCGCGAACGAACCGGCTGCAGTACGACTGGGACGAGCACTTCATCGCGACGCCGGCATTCGTCGGCCGCCGGTACCTCGACGATGTGTCGCTCGCCGAACTGGCGAAGTACATCGACTGGACGTACTTCTTTTCGGCCTGGGAGCTGAAAGGGCGGTTCCCGGCCATCCTCGATCATCCGCAGTACGGCGCGGCGGCGCGCGAGCTGTACGGTCACGCGGAGGAACTGCTGAAGGAGATCGTCGATGGGCGATTGATTCGGGCACGCGGCGTGTACGCGTTCTGGCCGGCGGCAGCAGACGGTGACGACGTGCTCGTTTACAAGGACGAAGATCGCCGCGTGCTGCTGGGTCGGCTGCCGATGCTGCGCCAGCAGGAAGCGCAGCCCGATCAGCGGCCGAACCTGAGTCTCTCGGACTACGTCGCGCCGCGTGGCAGCGGTGTGCCCGATTACATCGGCATGTTCGCGGTCACCGGTGGTCTGGGCGCCGACGTCCTCGTCAGGCGCTTCGAAGCGGATCACGACGACTATCGCGCCATCATCGTCAAGGCGCTGGCAGATCGCCTGGCGGAGGCGTTCGCGACGTGGCTGCACGCCCAGGCGCGCGACGACTGGGGTCACGCGGATGCGGGCGGTACCCCGGCCGACGATCTGTTCGCCGAGAAGCATCGTGGCATCCGTCCGGCGTACGGCTACCCGGCGTGTCCGGATCACAGCGGCAAGTTCGATCTGTTCCAGATGCTGGACGCCGAGCGTCAGGGCATCGCGCTGACCGAGCACGCCGCGATGACGCCCCCGGCGAGCGTCAGCGGTCTGTACTTCTCGCATCCGCTCGCGAAGTACTTCAACGTCGGACGGATCGGCCGGGATCAGCTCGAGTCGTATGCGCAGCGACGCGGGTTCTCGATTGAGGAAGCGGAGCGGTGGCTGTCCCCGAACCTCAGCTACGAGCCGGCGGCATTCAGCATCAAGTGCTGAAATGGAACAGTCTTGATCCGCGGCAGGAGTGTCTAATCACGAGATGAACCGCGCGCTGGTCGTTCTGGCGCCGTCGGCGGCCGCTTGCCTTGGCTCTCTCCGCACGGTGGCACGATCGGACCGGCTAACAATGGCCAGGAGGGAAGCGTCTTCCCGGCCCAGGAGCTCCCGGTGTCCCCGAACCGCATTGAGGCAGGAGTCTCGATGCCCGAGATGCGGCTGATGATCGTGTGCTGCGCGCCGGGGTTCGACCGCTGGTTGAGCTCAGTGCCCGCACACTGTGGGCGCTGAAAAATCGGCGAGTGGCGGTATTCTGAAGCGTTCTAAAACCAACCATCGTTCCCCGGCCCTCGTCTGATATCCGGGGCCGTTGTGCGCCTGTCCATGCTGAGACCTGTCTACCTGATTGCCGCCGTCGCGGTGGCGGCCGTGACCGCCGCCGGGCTGTACGTGCACGCGCGGGGGCCCGAGCCGCAGGGCGATGCGCAAGCGCCGATCTACAAGGTCACGCGCCGCGACTTCGTGCGCAGCCTGCGCTTGAGCGGCACCGTCGAAGCCGTCGAGGCGACGACGATCTCGGCGCCGCGGCTGGCCGGGCAGAACAACAACAGCTTGATCGTGACCCGCCTCGTACCGGCGGGCATGAAGGTCCGCCCCGGCGATCTGCTCGTCGAGTTCGATCGCCAGGACCAGATCCGCAACGCCCTCGACAAACAGGCGGAGCTCACCGATCTCGAGCAGCAGATTAGAAAGGCCCGCGCGCAGGAGGACGCCGCGCGCGCCGCGGACGACAGCACGATGAAGCAGGCCGAGAGCGCGTTCGAACGCGCGAAGCTCGAGATGCTGAAGAACGAGATGCTGCCGAAGATCGAGGCCGAGAAGAACAAGCTCGCGCTCGAGGAAGCCGACGCGCACCTGAAGCAGTTGCGGGAGACGTACGACTTGAAACGCCGCGCGGCGGAGGCCAACATTCGCGTGCTCGAGATCCGCCGCGACCGCGCGGACACCGCGATGCGGCAGGCGACGTCCAACGCCGAGCGGATGCTGATCAAGTCCCCGATCGAAGGCATCGCGGTGATCAAGATGACCTGGAAGGGCCAGAACATGGCGGAGGTCCAGGAAGGGGACGAAGTACGCTCGGGGCTGCCGGTCGTCGACGTCGTCAATCCGACGATGATGCGCGTCCGTGCGCGCGTCAACCAGGCGGACATCGGCGAGCTGCGGGTCGGGCAGGGTGTGCACGTCGGTCTCGACGCCTATCCGGATCTCGCGTTCCGCGGCCGCGTCGCGCAGATCTCGCCGATCGGTGTGCAGTCGACGCTTTCGCCGAAGGTCCGGAGTTTCGTCGTGATCGTCGAAGTGAACGGATCGCATCCGAACCTGATGCCCGACCTCACGGCCTCACTGGACGTCGAGCTTCGGCGTGCGCCGGACGCGCTGGTGATCCCGCGTGACTCGCTTGGATACGACGGCGAGCAGCCGTTCGTGCGCGTGCAGCGCGGCGGCCGGTACGAGCGTCAGGACGTCTCGATTGGCGACGTGAGCGCACACGAGGTGGTCGTCGCCAACGGTCTCGGCGAGGGGTCCCTCATCGCGCGCAATATCGGGCAGGCCCAGTGATGAAGCGCGCACGTTTACGCGGATGGCGGCTGCCGGCGGGCATCGCCGCTGCCGTCGCAATCGTGGCCGGCGGCGTTGCCATCGCGAGCCGCGCGGCTGTTGCTCCCGATCTGCCGACCGCGAACGTCACGCGCGGAGACTTCGTCGATTACGTCCAGCTCCGCGGCGACATCCGTCCGGCCAAGTCGATCGTCCTCTCCGCTCCGACGCAGGCTGGCGAGCTCCAGATCCTCAAGCTCGCCAAGAACGGCTCCGCAGTGAAGAACGG
>JAICSD010000057.1 GCA_025937075.1 Vicinamibacteria bacterium
GCGCCTCTCGCGCCTCCTCCGGCAGGGACGATTCGAGATCCGCCTCGATCATGATTTCGCCGCCGTGATTCACGCCTGCGCGGAACGCCCGGACGAGGATAGCAGTTGGATAGACGAGGAGATCGTGCAGAGCTACTGCGCGCTGCACCAGCACGGCTTCGCGCATTCGGTGGAGGCGTGGCAGGACGGCGCGCTCGTCGGCGGGTTGTACGGCGTCGCGCTGGGCGGTGCCTTCTTCGGGGAATCGATGTTCCACCGCGTCACCGATGCGTCGAAGGTGGCGCTCGCGGTGCTCGTGGAGCGGCTGCGGTCGGGAGGGTTCGTCCTGCTCGACACGCAATGGGTGACCGAGCACCTCGCGCGCTTCGGCGCAATCGAGATCCCGCGGCAGCGCTATCTCGCGCTGCTCGAGTCGGCGATCCGGATCCGCGCGCAGTTCGCCTGAGCGCCGCGCGTCAGTGGACGGTGTACGGCTCGCTGAGCGTAAACGGGGCGATCTTCACATCGAAATGATCGCCGGCGTCCGTCACCATCTGGTAGGTGCCTTCCATCACCCCGAACGGCGCAGTCAACGGGCAGCCCGAGGTGTACGTGAACGACTCGCCAGGCGCGAGGACCGGCTGCTTGCCGACCACCCCGGGCCCGCGCACCTCCTCGACGTGGCCCGTTCCATCGGTGATGATCCAGTGACGGGTCAGGAGCTGAACGGTCTCCGGGCCTTCGTTGGAGATCGTGATGGTGTAGAGGAAGAACCACTGGTTCTGCGGCGGCTGTGAGCGCTCCGGCGCGTATTCGGACTGCACCTGCACCCGCACACCGCGCGTCACCGCTTCCGACGTGAACATCCGTCCATGATGCCATAGGGTGCGTGGGCGTGCGCGGGTGCGGGTGTGGGGTGCGGTGCGCGCGCGGGGTTCGGAATTCGGAAGAGATGTTACGTTGATTCGGCAAAAGGGATGAATAGAGACGACAACAATGCCTGAGGATGTGCCGGACCAGCGTGTAGGGCTCTGCTGGACCTGTGCCCATCGTTCGACCATCGTGAGCAGCCGCGGCGCCGTGTTCTACCTATGCAATCGATCGCAAACTGATCCGAACTATCCGAAATATCCGCGGCTCCCCGTCGTCGCGTGCGCCGGATGGGAACGAGTCGCCCTGGGGCGGGAGGAACCGTAGGTCATACGTTACACCCGCACCCCGCACCCCGCACGCCGCGTCCGCACCTGCTACGATCAGCACAGGTGCACACCATCCAGCCGGCTCGGCGGAAGCCCGCCGCCAACCGCAGCCGTGTCACGAGCGAGCACATCGACCGGGCGGTCGACACGCAGCTCGTTCGCGGACGTGCGCTCATTTTCTGGGACCCGAAGAGCCCGACGTCGAGGAAGCTCGACGCCATCGATACCGACCAGATCACGCCGGCCGCCGATTGCGTCTCGCAGAGCCTCGATACGCTCGACGAGCGGTGGAAAGCCGGCTCGTTCCGTTATCTCATGCCGGACTTCCGCGCGCGCGTGCATCGCGGCGAGACCTTCGTGATTGCCGGCGATCGGTTTGCGATTGGATCGTCGCGCGAGATGAGCCCTGCCGGCCTGAAGGGCGTCGCCGAGGAAGCGGGGCTGCAGCTGGTCATCGTCTGCGGCCACAACATGGGGGATATCTTCCGGCGCAACGCCTTCAATCTCGGCCTCCACGTCGTCCAGAGCCCCGACGCCGTTGCCGACGCGCAGGACGGCGACGAGATGACGTTCGATCCCGACACGCGCCGGTTGACGAACGTGACGCGCGGGAAGTCCTACGACCCCGTCCCGCTCTCGCCGAAAGAGGAAGAGATCCGCCGCAGTGGCGGCATCTTCGCTGTGGGGCGTCGCGAGTTCCCCGCATCAATCGACGCACGGCCCGTGATCGATTGGGCGGATCGAGACACCGCGCGATCGATGACGACGACGGAGCAGATCGTGTTCGCGCATCGCGTGGACAAGGAGCTGAGGGCGGGCGATCTGAAGCCCGGCGCGACGCTGCGTGTGTTCGCCGACCTGCTGCCGGCATCGGACGGGACCGCTCCGTTTGCGATCCACACGTTCAACCAGATCACGGGCGGCCGCGCGATCTATCCTCGTCAGGCCGCGATCGCCAACGATCATTTCGTATTCACGGGCAGCGCGGCCGATGACAAGCAGACGAACATCGGCCGCGAGTTCGCGCGCCAGCACGAAATCGTCAAGCCGTACTACGCGACGCCCGGCGATGGCATCTTTCATTTCTATTTCCCCGAGCAGGGGCTCGTGATGCCGGGGCAGTTCATTCCGGGCGCGGACTCGCACAGCCGCGCGTACGGCGCCTACGGCGCGCTCGGCATCGGTGTGGGCTCGACGACCCTCGGCTTCGGCTGGGCGACGGGATACATCTACTTCACGCTGGCGGCCGCACGCCGCGTCGTGTTTCGGGGGACGCTCCAGCCTTGGGTGAGCGGCAAGGATATCGTCCTCGAACTGCTGCGCCGGTGGGGCGCGAAGCAGTCCGGCGGCATGTCGGTGGAGCTCGTCGACGCCAACCAGCAGCTGCCAGTTGCCTATCGCAACACGATCGCGAACATGATGGCGGAAGCCGAGGCGCTGAACGGCATCTTTGCCGCCGACGAGGTGACGTACGCGTGGTACCGGCAGAAAGGGATCGACGAGCTGCCGTACCCACGGATTGCGCCGGGCGCGAACGCCGCTTACGCGATTGATGAAACCATCGATCTGAGCGCGGTCCGTCCGATGATCGCGAAGCCGTTCAGTCCCGGGAACGCATTCCCGGCCGAGGAGGTCGCGCACGAACGAATCACGTTCGACAAGGCGTTGATTGGATCCTGCACGAACGGGAGCTACGACGATCTGCTGCAGGCCGCGCTCGTGCTTCGCGCGGCGCGCGACGCGGGAGCGCGGAGGGTCGAGCGCGAATTCAAGGTGTTCCCGGGTTCTGGCGGTGTCGGCCGCCAGATCGAGCAGCCGGACGCTCGCCTCGGAGGGGAGTCGATCGCGACCGTGTTTCGATCCGTTGGCGCAGAGATTCGTCAGTCGTGGTGCGGTCCGTGCTTCGGGCAGGGGCCGGACGCGCTCACGCGCGGCCAGCGTGCGATCACGTCGTTCAACCGCAACTGGCAGAACCGCATGGGGCTCGGAGGCGAAGGGTATCTCGCGAGCCCCGCCGTCGTTGCGGCCTCGGCGCTCGTCGGCTACATGGCGCCCCCGAGCGAGCTGGGGCTCGAGTGGGATCCCGAACGGTTCGGCGTATAGCGTCAATGCGGCGCCGGAAGCATCTCATTCTCGGCCTCGCGCTGGCTGCCGCGCTCGGGAGCGCTGCGCCTGACGCTCGGCAGACCGTGCCCGTGGCAGGCATGGTGATCTCAGCGAGTGCAGCGCTTCGCCCCGGCACTCACGCTCTCCAATCCGCGGATCTCGATCACCCGGCGATCGTGATTCGCGCCTCGAACGCGACGATCGACTTCTCCGGCGTCGTCCTCGAGGGCGCGCCGCCCGGCGCGGACCCGGATACGTTCACGGGCGTAGCCGTCCTCGTCGACGGCGGCGAGCACATCACGATTCGCAATCTGACGGCGCGGGGCTACAAGGTGGGCATCCTCTCGCGTCATTCGAATCGCCTGCACGTCACCGGCGCGGATCTCAGCTTCAACTGGAAATCACGGCTCTACAGTCTCGTCGAGCACGAGAGCCTCGCCGACTGGCTCTCGTATCATCACAACGAACACGAAGAATGGCTCGCTGGCGGCGCGGGGATCTACATCGCTGATTCCGAGGAGCCGGAGGTCGACCACACGACGATCGTCCAGGGGCAGAACGGTCTGATGCTCGTACGGTCGAACGGCGGGCGCATCTGGAACAACACCTTTTCGTTTCTCTCCGGCGTCGGCATCGGGCTCTATCGATCGAGCGGCCACCGCGTCATGCACAACAGGGTCGACTGGTGCGTGCGCGGCTACAGCCACACGTTCTACAACCGCGGACAGGATTCTGCGGGCATCCTCGTGTACGAGCAGAGCAGCCGCAACGTCATCGCGTTCAACTCCGTCACGCACGGCGGCGACGGCCTGTTCCTCTGGGCGGGGCAGTCCACGATGGACACCGGCCAGGGAGGCGCGAACGACAACGTGGTGTACGACAATGACTTCAGCTATGCCGCTGCCAACGGGATCGAAGCGACGTTCAGCCGGAACGTCTTCTACGGCAATTTGATTGAGGGGTGCTGGCACGGCCTGTGGGGCGGCTACAGCTTCGACACGTGGATCGCCGCGAACACCTTCAGGCGTAATGTCGAGGGGATTGCGATCGAGCACGGGCAGGACGATCGGATCACGGAGAACACGTTCGACGGCGACGACACGGCGATCCGCGTGTGGAAGAACGCGGCGCAGGATCCGTCATGGGAGTATCCGAAGCGGCGCGACACCCGCAGCCGCGACTATGTGATCTCGGGTAATCACTTCCTGGGCAACAGGACGGCGATGAGCATCTCCGAGACGCAGAACGTCCGCCTGCTGACGAATGCGTTCGAGCGCGTGGGCACGGTCGCGGTGCTCTCGGGCGACACACGGAATCTCGGGATCGGCGACGAGGTGACGGTCCCGATCCGATCGCGTCCAACCCTGGACGCCACGCTGCCGTCGCCGCTGCCGGGCGGGATGGACACGCGGCTGCCCGAGGCGGCCCGCCCGGGCCGCGATGCGATCATCGTGGACGAATGGGGCCCATATGACTGGAAATCGCCGAAGCTGTGGCCCGCGGGCCGTTCGGACGTGTTCCCGTTGAAGTTGCGCGTCCTCGGCCCTCGCGGCGAATGGAGCGTGTCCTCGGTGCGCGGCGCGCACGCCACGCCCGAAAGTGGCCCCGTGCCGGGAGAGATAACCGTCGTGCCGGATGACAGCGGAGGTGTGGACTTCGACGTGCGGCTGACGTACCGCGGGGCGGCGGTGACCGGTCCGCGAGGGGAAACGACAAAGGAAGGGCAGCCCTACACGTTCGGATACTCGCGGTTCTTCGTGCCGATTGGCTGGGACGTGCGGTACTTCGGATTCGACGCGGCATCGGCACCCGACGCGCATCCCGATGTATTCGGCCGTGTACTCGCAGGCCCGCCCGTCAAGAGGGATCGACGCGACCGGCTCGACTTCATGTCGGGCGACGCAATCGTCGAGGGCGTTCCTCAGGACCGCGTGGCGGTCTCCGCAGAAGGACGCGTCGATCTGCCGCGCGGTGAATACGAGATCCGTACGATCTCCGATGACGGCATTCGCGTGTGGGTGGACGACGATCGCGTGATCGATCGCTGGACGCCACACGAACCCGCGGTCGACACCGCGCCGCTGTCCGGCGGAAAGCACCGGATCAAGGTGGAATATTTCGAGCTCGGCGGATTCGCGGAGCTCCGGTTGGAGATTCTCAAACGATGATTGCCTGGCTGACGCCCGCAACCCTCATCGCGCTTGCGACGCTCACCTTTCTCGAAATCGTCCTCGGCGTCGACAACATCATCTTCATCTCGATCCTCGCCGGGAAGCTCCCGCCCGAGCGGCAGGCGGCCGCGCGGCGCGTCGGACTGCTGCTCGCGATGGGCACGCGGATCCTGCTGTTGTTCTCGTTGTCCTGGGTCGCGCGGCTGACCGCACCGCTCTTCGTGCTGTTCGGCCACGAGCTCTCTGGACGCGATCTCATCCTCATCCTGGGCGGTCTGTTCCTGCTCGCGAAGAGCACCCACGAGATTCATGGACGCCTGGAAGGCGAGGAAGAGAGCGCCGCGGCGGCTCGGAGGACGTCCTTCACGTCTGTACTCATCCAGATCATGCTGCTCGACATCGTCTTTTCGCTGGACTCGGTCATCACGGCCGTCGGGATGGTGGACGAGCTGTCGGTGATGGTTGCCGCGGTGATGATCTCCGTCGTGATCATGATGGTGGCCGCGGGGCCGATCAGCCATTTCGTGCACAGGCATCCCACGGTGAAGATGCTCGCGCTGAGCTTCCTGCTGCTCATCGGCCTCTCGCTGCTGCTCGAGGGCTTCGATCAGCACATCCCGAAGGGATACATTTACTTTGCGATGGGCTTTTCCGTGTTCGTGGAGATGATCAACCTGCGCGTGAGTGCACGAAGCCGGCCGGTGCATCTCCGCGAGCCGTACGGCGACACTGAAACGCCCGGCGCATCCACGTCGTCATAGCCAGAAGGGGAGGTGTGTCCGAATGCACGGACGTGTAACCAATCGGATCGAGCGAATCGTCGTGGCCACGGCGATTGCCGTGATGTTCGCCGCGGCTTCGATTTTTGCGCAGGCGCCTGCAGCCAGCTCCGCCGCTGCGAGCCAGAATGTCTGGCAGGTGGACTCGTCCCACACATCCGCCCAGTTCAGCGTCAAGCACCTGCTGGTCTCGACCGTTCGCGGGACACTCGGCAAGGTGTCGGGGACAATCCGCTACGATGGCCGGTCCGTCGAGAGCATTGCAGCCGATATCTCCATCGACGTGAACGGCGTCAACACCGGCCAGGAGAACCGCGACCGCGACTTGCGGTCGGACAGCTTCTTCGACCTGGCGAAGTATCCCACCGTGACGTTCAAGTCCAAGCGCGTCGAAGCCCCGGGCGAAGGCGGGTTCCGGCTCGTGGGCGACCTGACGATGCACGGTGTGACGAAGGAGATCGCGCTCGACGTCGACGGGCCATCGCCGATTCTGAAGCAGCCGAATGGCAGGCTCAAGATAGGCGCGTCCGCGGCCACGAAGCTCAACCGAAAAGATTTCGGCCTGCTCTACAACAAGATGGTCGAAGCCGCGCCTGTCGTCAGCGACGAGGTGCAGGTTCAGATCGACATCGAAGCCAACAAGTAGGTGCTGCCGCTCGTCCTCGCTGGTTTCGTTTGGTTTCAGAATCCCGCGTCGAGGACGCGATCTCCCGATCGTTCCACAGCGACTACGGCGATGGGACGACCGCGAGCGCGCGGACTACCTCGTGTTCACGGCTACCTCGCGCAAGTGAAGCTGCGCGCGACGAAAAGCGCGACGACGCGCTACCGCAGCCGCTCGGGCATCTCGGCAATCACGTAGGTCATCACCGCGACGGCGGCAGTCGAGCGCGCCACGTCCATCGGATCGATCTTGTCGATCGTGTCGGCGGGCGTGTGATGGATCAGGAAGTAGTTGCCGTCCACTTCGAGGGAAAGCGCGGGGACGTTGGCCTGCTGCACGCTCGGGCCGATGTCGGCGCCGCCGCCTCCCTGCGAGATGCCGTCGGCCTGGATGCCTGACAACAGCGTCGCGATGTCGCGCACGCGCGCGCGCGCCCGCTCGCTCCCGCTGAATCCGAATCCGCGGGGGCGGAAGACGCCCGAATCCGACTCCATCATCATCACGTGGTTGCCAAGTTCCGCCTGGTGCGCGTCGCGATACGCCAGCCCGCCGCGTCCGCCGTTCTCCTCGTTCGTCCAGAAGACGACGCGCACCGTGCGCCGCGGGCGCAGGTTCAATCGCTTCATCAGGCGCAGCGCCTCCCACGTCACGACGCAGCCGCCGCCGTCGTCCGTCGACCCGGTCCCGACGTCCCACGAATCGAAGTGTCCGCCGATGACGACCATTTCGTCGGGGCGCTCGCGTCCTTTCAGCTCGCCGACGACGTTCGCGGAGTCCGCGTCCGGGAGAAACTGCGCTTCCATCATCAGGCGGAGGCGGACGGGCGTGCCTCGGTCGAGCATGCGCTGCAGCCGCGCTGCGTCCTCGGCGGTGATCGCCGCCGCAGGAATCCTGGGCTGGTCGTCGGCGTATGTGAGCGTCCCGGTGTGCGGCGTCCGCAGTCCCGCGGGTCCGACCGAGCGCACCAGCGCTGCGGCCGCACCGAGGGAGGCGGCGCGCGATGGACCCGCCGTCCGGTAGCGCACCGTCTCGCCGTACGACGTGAACGGGACGTTGAAGAGGACGATACGCCCTTTCGCGCGATCGTGTGCCGCATCGAGCTCGTCGAAGCTGTGCACGATCAGGACGTCTCCTTCGATGCCGCCTTTCGGCGTCCCGACGCTGTTGCCGAGACCGAGCATCACGAGCGGCTGCGGGGTCGGCGCCACGATCTCGAGGCTCTCGCGTCCGCGCACCCAATGCGGGACCTTGACAGGCTCCGCGTGCACGTTCTCCAGGCCGTCGCGCTTCATTTCCTCCACGGCCCAGCGGATGGCCGCTTCCAGGTTCGGCGATCCGCTCAATCTGTTTCCGAACGTATCGCCGATATACGCGAGCCGCTGCCAGGCCTCGTCCGACGCGAGCGCCGCGCCCACCAGGCGTGAGGCGGCGTCCTGATAGGGCGCCAGCCACTCGGGCGAGCCCGCGGGCCGGGCATCGAGAGAAGGCGGCGGAAACTGCGCGAGCGGGTGTGCTGGGACGAACCCGAGGGACGCGATCATGAGAGTGGAGGAAACCAGCGTGCGACGAGCAGACATCCCGTCATTCTATCGGTGAGCACCTTCCCCGTCCCGATCCTGGACCCCGGACCCCGGATCCCGCCTCCCGGCGGCGCTCTTATAAACTGAAGCGTTCATGCCGCCGCAGCATCCCGTCATACCTGTCGACGAATGGGCGTCCTGGCCCGACGAACGCCTGCTCGATCTCCGCATGTGCGAGCTTGGCGTCACCATCGAGGGAAGCGCGCTGGAGCCGCGCATTCAGGAGCTCGATGCCGAGCTGCACGCGCGAGGCTTGACGTCTTTCCGGCCGCATTTCTGGCTGTCAGACGAGTGGTTCACCCCTGACGGCGTCGCCGGCGTGGCCATTCCCTTCTACCTGGCGCACCCGCGGCTCGAGAAGCTCGAACGCGCGCAGATGCTGGAGGTGGAGGGGGGCACACCGGAATGGTGCATGCGGATTCTCCGGCACGAGGCGGGGCACGCGATCGACAACGCCTACAAGCTGCGGCTCCGTCGGCGGCGCCAGCAGATCTTCGGGCCGTCCTATCGCGCGTATCCGGAGTACTACACGCCCAAGCCGTACAGCAAGAGCTTCGTGCTGCACCTCGATAGCTGGTACGCGCAGAGCCATCCGGACGAGGATTTTGCGGAAACGTTCGCGGTGTGGCTCTATCCGCAGTCCGACTGGCGCGTGCGCTATGCGGACTGGCCCGCGCTGAAGAAGCTCGAATACATGGACGCGCTGCTGCACGAGGTCGCGCACAAGCCGATGCTCGTCGAGTCACGGCGGCGTGTCGACCCGCTGCCGTCCATCCGGAAGACGCTGCGGGCCCATTACGAACGCAAGCGCCGCCACTACGGTCTGCTCCATCCCGACTTCTACGATCGCGACCTCCGGCGCCTGTTTTCGGACGCGCCGGAGTTTGCGGGCAACATGAAGGCGGCCCGCTTCATCGCGCGCGTCAGGAAGGAGGCCCGCCGCATGGTCGCGGCCTGGACGGGCGAATACCAGTACACGATCGACCAGGTGATCGAGGCGATGATCCGGCGCGCCAATGAGCTGAACCTGCGCCTTGCCGCACCCGAAGAACCGGCGAAGCTCTCGTTCCTCGTCCTCCTGACCGTCCAGACGATGAACTACTTGCACAGCGGTCGGCACCGGGTGGCGTTGTAGGGCGGCCCTTTCAGGGCCGCCTAAAGGCCCACCCTCGGGCGCCCGAAAATGTGGTATATCAGCCACGCTCAATTTCAACAGATACAGGCACTTGGAGCCAGCGCCGGCTGGCGCCAGAGGAGCAGCTCATGAAGGTCGTGTGTCGATATGCGTTGGCCGCGGCGATCGTGCTCGCCGCCGGGCCCGCCGTGCGCGCCCAGCAGGCGTCCGGGACCGCGCAATCCTCGGGACAGCAGCAGCCGGAACAGAAGCCCGAGCAGAACCCCGAGGAGCCGCAGAAATATGAGGAGACCGTCGTGGTCTCCGCCTCGAAGACGGAAGAGAAGCTCATCAATGCGCCCGCAACCATGACGGTCATCGGTGCGCAGACGATTCAGAGTGCTCCGAGCCAGAACTTCGCCGAGCTGCTCCGTGCCGTTCCCGGCGTGAACCTGACGCAGGTCTCCGCGCGCGACATCAACGTGACCGCTCGCGGGGCAACGGGCACGCTCGCCACCGGCCAGCTCGCGCTGCTCGACGGCCGCAGTCTGTATCAAGACTTCTTCGGCTTCGTGATGTGGGACTTCCTCCCCGTGAACCTGAACGAGATCAAGCAGGTCGAGGTAATTCGCGGGCCCGCGTCCGCGGTGTGGGGCGCCAACGCGCTGTACGGCGTCGTCAACGTGATTACCAAGTCGCCGCGCGAGATGCAGGGCACCAGCTTCACGATGGGGATCGGTGGCTTCGATCGATCGACGAGCACCGTCGATCAGAGCGCGGGCACGCTCTTCTACATCAGCGGGACGCACGCGCAGGCGGTGAACGACCGCTGGTCCTACAAGATCTCCGCGGGCGGCTACGTCCAGGATCCGCTGCCCCGGCCAACGGGCCAGATTCCCTGCACGATTGCCGACGTCTGCAAGTCGCAGACGACCGTCTACCCACCGTTCACCAACGAAGGCACGAGCCAGCCGAAGTTCGACGCGCGCGCCGACTACGATTATCCGGATGGCCGCAAGCTGTCGTTCGCGGGCGGTGTCTCGGGGACGAAGGGGATCATGCACTCGGGCATCGGGCCGTTCAACATCAACAACGGCTCGGTGATGGGGTACGGGAAGATCAACTACTCGCAGAAGGGATTCAAGGCGGCGTTCTTCACGAACATTCTCGACGGCGATGCCGATAACCTGCTGACGCGCGACCTGCAGGGCAACCCGATCATCTTCAACTTCAAGACGAACACGTACGACTTCGAAGCCTCGAACGTCCAGACGTTCCAGCAGAAGCACGTCGTCACCTACGGCGGCAACCTCCGGTACAACAGCTTCGATCTGTCGCTCGCGCCGGATGGCGACAACCGCACGGAGGGTGGCGCCTACGTGCAGGACGAGATCTTCCTGTCGCGCATGTACCGCCTGGTGGCCGGCGCACGCGTCGATCGCTTCGATTACCTGAACGATTTCGTGTTCTCGCCGCGTGTGACGTTCATGGTGAAGCCGGCCGAGAACCAGACCGTCCGGATCTCCTACAACCGCGCGTACCGTTCCCCTTCGGTCGTGAACAACTTCCTCGACGTCACGATCGCGCAGCCGCTCGATCTGACGCCGTTCGCCGTTCTCAATCCGGCACTGAAGGGACGCATCTTTCCGCTCGCCGTCAAATCCGTGGGCAACCCGGATCTCACCGAGACGTCGCTCGACGCGTTCGAGCTCGGCTACTCCGGCATCATCGCCCAGGGACGCGCCATTCTCTCGGCTGCCTTCTACGTGAACCGGACGAAGGACGATATCCTGTTCACCGAGAAGCCGGGGACGCGCTACGGTCCGCTGAATCCTCCGCCCGGTTGGGCATTGACGGGTCTGCCGACCTTCGTCATCCCGCCGAACGTGCTTCCGTCGACGTTCACGTATCTGAACTTCGGGCGCACGACACAGAAGGGCCTCGAGCTCGGCGTCAACGCGACGATCAACCCGAGCCTCGCGGGGTTCGTGAACTATTCGTTTCAAGCGCGCCCGGAGCCGGACGGATTCGACATCAGCGAGCTGAACCTGCCGGCGAAGAACCGGTTCAACATCGGCGTCAACTACAACCGTGGCCGGTGGCTCGGCGATGTGACCGTCTCCTATTCGGGCAAGGCGTTCTGGCAGGACGTGTTGAGCGATCCGTATCACGGCACGACCGACGCCTACACGCTCATCAACGGCGGCGCCGGCGTGAAGTGGGCGAAAAATCGGGTGACCACGTCGGTGAAGGTGATCAATCTGGCGAATCAGGAAGTTCAGCAGCACGTGTTCGGAGATATCCTGAAGCGGCAGGTCGTCGGGGAATTGAGAGTACAGTTCTAATGTGCATGGTTGTTTAGGGTCGGACGTTGCCGGGGCGCAGCCCCGGCGGCGCGCACGGCGCGCCCGCGAGGAAGCGGAGCGGGGCGCAGGGGTCCCCGCGAGCGACCGAGCCGGGGTTCGGGGCAGAGCCCCGATTGAAAGATGATCCCACTCAGAGGAGGAGGGCATCGCGGGGGCGGCCGCGAAAGCGCAGGGCGCGCCGGCGTCGCGCTCCGCGCGGGTGATCCCGCGAGAGACAAGAAGAAGATCGACTTCACCAACGCGTGGCAGGAGGCGCGCGCCCTCGTCTGGGCGCGCCGCGGACGCCTCTCCGTCGGCCTCCTGCTCATGCTCGTCAACCGTCTCTCCGGCCTCGTCCTGCCCTGGACCTCCAAATCACTGATCGACGACGTGGTCGGCAAGCATCGCGCGGAGCTGCTGATGCCGCTCGCGATCGCTGCCGGTGCGGCGACGGTCGTTCAGGCGATCACGTCGTTCGCGCTCTCGCAGGTACTCGGCGTGGCGGCGCAGCGTGCGATCACGGACATGCGCCGGCGCGTCGAAGCGCACGTCGCGCGGCTGCCGGTGGGCTACTTCGATTCGACGCAATCGGGCGTCCTCATCTCCCGAATCATGTCGGACGCCGAAGGGATCCGGAACCTGGTCGGCACCGGCCTCGTGCAGTTGACGGGCAGCATCGTGACGGCGATCGCCGCGCTCGCGTACCTCTTCTATCTGAACTGGTGGCTCACGTCCGTCACCTTGATCATGCTCGCCACCTTCGGCGGCGGCATGGCGCTCGCCTTCAACCGGCTGCGTCCACTGTTCCGCGAGCGCGGCAAGATCAACGCTGAAGTCACCGGCCGCCTCAACGAGACTCTGGGCGGCATCCGCATCGTCAAGACCTACACGGCGGAGAAGCGCGAGGAGCTGGTCTTCACCAGAGGCGTTCACCGGCTGTATCGCAACATCGCCAAATCCATCACCGGTGTGTCGTCGATCACGGCATTCTCGACGGTCATCGTCGGTGCGATCGGGGTCACGATGATGCTGGTCGGAGGACGATCGGTTCTGGCGGGCCAGATGACGCTCGGCGAGTTCATCACCTACGTGTTCTTCACCGGTCTCATGGCCGCGCCCGTCGTGCAGATCGCGTCGATCGGCACGCAGATCAGCGAGGCGTTCGCAGGGCTCGATCGGATCCGCGAGCTGCTCCAGATGGCCACGGAGGATCAGCAGGACGCCTCGAAGACGGCGGTCAGCGAGATCCTGGGCGAGGTCGTGTTCGACGGCGTGAGCTTCGAGTACAACCCTGGCGTCCCCGTTCTTCGAGACGTCAGCTTCCGTGCGCCCGCGGGCACGACGACGGCGCTCGTCGGATCGAGCGGATCGGGAAAGAGCACGCTCATCAGCCTCGTGATGGCGTTCAACCGGCCGAAGGAAGGGCGCGTGCTGGTCGACGGCCAGGATCTCGCCACGATGCGGCTCCGCGATTTCCGATCGCAGCTCGGCGTCGTGCTGCAGGACAATTTCCTGTTCGATGGCACGATCGCCGAGAACATCCGCTACGGCCGTCCCGACGCGACGCTCGAGGAGATCGAGCGCGTCAGCCGCATCGCGCATGCGGACGAGTTCATCGACACCTTCGAGAAGGGGTACGACACGGTGGTCGGCGAGCGCGGCGTCAAGCTGTCAGGCGGACAGCGGCAGCGCGTCGCCATCGCGCGCGCGATTCTCGCGGACCCGAAGGTCCTCGTCCTCGACGAAGCCACGTCGAGCCTCGACAGCGAGAGCGAGGCGCTGATCCAGGACGGCCTGAGGTCGCTGCGCGAGGGGAGGACGACGTTCGTGATCGCGCACCGGCTGTCGACGATCCGCAGCGCCGATCAGATCCTCGTGCTGGAGCACGGCGAGATCGTCGAACGCGGCACGCACGCAGAGCTGCTCGCGCTCGGCGGCCGCTACCGGACCTTGTATGATAAGCAGTACCGCCTCGAGTCCGATCGGTTCATCAACCCCGGCGAGGACTTCACGCCGGAGCCCGCCGCGGTAAAGATTCCATCGACGCTCAGGCCCAACAACGCGCTCTGATCGCGCAACTGACGTTGCGCGCTACGAACACATGCCGCAATTCATCTACACCATGAAAGGCCTCGGGAAGGTGCATCCTCCCGACCACGTTGTCCTCAAGGACATCTGGCTGTCGTTCCTGCCCGGCGCCAAGATCGGCGTGCTCGGCGCGAATGGCGCCGGCAAGAGCTCGCTGCTGCGAATCATGGCGGGCGAGGATCACGACTTCATCGGCGAGGCATTTCCAGCCGGCGGGATTTCCGTCGGGTTCCTGCCGCAGGAGCCGCGGCTCGACAACACGAAGACGGTGCTCGGCAACGTCGAGGAAGGCGTGGCGGAGATCCGGGCGCTGCTGACGCGCTACGACGAGATCAACGCGAAGTTTGCGGAGGACCTCTCGCCCGACGAGATGGAGAAGGTGCTCGAAGAGCAGGCGCGCGTGCAGGATCGCATCGAGGCCGCGAACGCCTGGGATCTCGATTCACGTCTCGAGCTCGCCATGGACGCTCTGCGGTTGCCGCCTGCTGACGCCGACGTCAACACGCTCTCAGGGGGCGAACGGCGCCGAGTCGCGCTCTGCCGCCTGCTGCTGAAACCACCGTACCTTCTGCTGCTGGACTTCCCCACGAACCCCCACCACGCCTCGTCGGCCGCATGGCCCGCGCGCTTCCTTAAGTTTTATCAGGGCACCGACTTGCCGTGACGCACGACCGCTACTTCCTCGA
>JAICSD010000088.1 GCA_025937075.1 Vicinamibacteria bacterium
ACGCGCGGCGGCAGGTGGACTACTGGGCGGACATGGGCGCGACGTCGTTCAAGGCGTATATGGCCATCACGCGCGACGAGCTGCGCGCGGCCGTCGACGAGGCGCACAAGCGCGGGCTGAAGGTCACCGGACATCTGTGCTCGGTCACGTACGCTGAAGCCGCCGATACCGGCATCGACGATCTCGAGCACGGCTTCATGGCGTCGACGGACTTTGTCGCCGACAAGCAGCCCGACGTGTGTCCCGGTCAGGCGGCCGGTCAGCGGACGATCGCGGCGCTCGACGAAAACGGCGAACCGTTCAAAGCGCTCGTGAAGAAGCTCGTCGATCGCCATGTCGCGCTGACGTCGACGCTCACGGTGTTCGAGACGTTCACGCCCGGCCGGCCCATGCCGCCCGGCCTCGACGTGCTGTTACCGGAGTTGAAGGACCAGTTCGCGCGGAACTTCCAGCGCACGGCTCAGAACCGGCAGTCCGTCTACACGGCGCTGTTCACGAAAGGTATGGCGCTCGAGCGCGCGTTCGCGCGGGCGGGAGGCCTGCTCGTGGCTGGAACGGATCCCACCGGCGGCGGCGGCGTGATTCCCGGGTACTCGAACCAGCGGCAGCTCGAACTGCTCGTCGAAGAGGGCTTCACGCCGCTCGAGGCGATCAGGATCGGTACGCTCAACGGCGCGACGTATCTCGGGCGCGAATCGCGGATCGGGTCGATCGTCCGCGGCAAGCAGGCCGACCTCGTCGTTGTCGACGGCGATCCGTCGACGAACATCGCCGACGTGCGAAAGGTGCTGACGGTGTTCAAGCAGGGCGTCGGGTTCGACCCGCAGAAACTGATCGAGTCCGTGCGCGGGAAAGTCGGGCTCTGGTGAATCGAGATAATTTCCGACTCCCAACTCCCAACTCCCAACTCCCAACTCGCAATTCCCAATTCCCAACTTTGAGTGTTGGAGTGGAATTGGGAGTTGGGCGTTATTGCGTCAGCCCCGTATTGACGATCCACGGCTCGTGAAAGCGGCCATACCGAATCGTCACCCAATACCGCGGCGCACGTTCGGCTGAAGGCGCGTACGTCGAGGTGCCCATCGAGGCGAAGAGCGACGAGAACGGCTTCGGCACGTTGATCGTCTGGGGCGAGAGGCGCGTGATGGTCCCGCTCAAGCGAGTCGGCCCTTGACCGTCCGGCGCAACGCGTCCGTAAATCGACACGCGCGCTTCGACGATGACATAGCGATGGCGATCCGGGTACCGGCCGCGCAGCACGCCGGCATCGCTGTCGGCGTCGATCGCGACCAGCCGTGAATACCCGTCGAGGAGCGAGTCGACGTTGTTCGGGTCGGCGCTCTTGTAGGTTCGACGCGCCTCTTCCTGGCGCCGTTTCTCTGCCTGGCGGAACGACCGCCACGCCGGGCCGTCGAACTCCAGCGCGACGTACGCCTGGCGCTCGGGCTGTCGCGCATACCACCGGCCGAGATCGCTGCCGGGGGGCGGCGGTGCGCACGAGACGCCGAGGGTCTCCAGCTTGGGGCACGTCAGCCACTCTGCTTGGTCGAACGGCTGCACGAACATCATCCGCAGGGTCGTCGCGGTCGAATCGGAGTCGTGGGCGAGACGCAGTTCGCGTTCTGTCAGCGTCACCTCCGCGTCCGCCGTTCCCGTTCGATTCAGCGCGCCGAGCGTGAGCGCCCCGACGTTGGTGAGGCAGACGACAGCCGCTGCGGCCAGCAACAGACGTTTCATCCTCTTCCTTCCGCGGCTGAGCGTCGCAGTCTGCGCAGCACGAACATGAACGCGAGCGCCGTCGCGCCGACGATGAGGAAGAAGAGGTATTTCGGCATCCAGTCCCACCACCAGTCGACGAACCGGAGAAACAGCAGGAGGCCGAACAGCGCTGCGCCGATGTTGACCGCCTCCGTCCACCCGCGGCGCACGCCGGCGCCGATCAGAACGGCCGCGTAGACGAAACCCGTCACCTGATAGATATGTTCGATCGTGCGCGGCAGGAACCACAGGCGGCTTGCTTCGCCGAAGCTGCTGAGCACGACGATCGTCAAGGCGATGATGCCGAACCCGACGGCGCGGAGCGTCTCCGGGAACAGGCCGCGCTTCGCGTTGAACGGCGCGGCGGACGCGGCCGCGACCATCGCCGCCGGAATCAGCAGCGACTCCGGCCGGACGAAGAACAGGTCCCACGGCAGGCGGGACCACGTGACGGTCACGGCTGCGAGGAACCCGATCGCGCACGCGGCTCCCGCGACCAGCAGCAGACGCAGGTTCCACGCGTACGCGAGCGCGAGCGCGAACGCGGACCACGCGAGGAGCGGCAGCGGGGATTCGCGGGCGTTGAGAATGGCGCCCAGGGCGTAGACGTCCAGGACGAAGCATCCGAAGGCGAGGACGGCCAGGACTGCGGTGAAGTACAGCGTCCGCTCGACCCGGGCGGTCCGGTGGGCCGCCCAGAGCGCCGCGAGGGGAGCGGCCCAGACGACCGCGACCTGGCCGGCGCTGGGCAGCAATCCCCAGATCCGCTCGAAAAACAGCACGGCGGCAGTGGTGAGGGCCACGGCGCCAAGCAGCGATACGACGCGCAGCCCGAGGGACAACTGGTGCTGCGCGGCGGATCGATCGACATCGAAGCGCGTCGTCAGGGAGGCCAGCAGCGCGTCATGGTAGGCCTGCAGGGACAGGCGCTGTTCCGGCGTGAGCGCGAGCGCGCCGTCACGTTCCGCGGCGGCGAGTTCGTCGCGAAACGCGCGGATGCGGTCGGCGCGCGCCTGCGCCTGCTGGCGGGTGAGGTCGCCCTGCATCGCCATCGGGGCGCCAGTATATCGGGGTCAGACCCCGGTCGTCGGCTTTCCGGGGTCAGACCCCGGTCGTCGGTTTACGTACTTGTGGCAACCCGACGACCGGGGTCTGACCCCATTCGGGGGCGCCGCGATAGAATCCCCGCATGGCCAGAGCCTTCACGTGTGTCATCGCGCTGACGTTCACGCTGGCCGGCACCGCCGCCGCTCAGCCACCCGCCCCGGCACGCTCCCCCGCAGCCGCGCCCGCGCCCGCGGAGCACGACTTCGTCATCCGCGACTTCCACTTCACGTCAGGAGAAACGCTGCCGGAGTTGCGCCTGCACTATCGCACGTACGGGGCGCCCCAGAAGGATGCCACCGGCGTCGTCCGCAACGCGGTGCTCGTGATGCACGGGACGGGCGGGACCGGCGGACAGTTCACCGGACGCACGTTCGCGGGCGAGCTGTTCGGCCCCGGTCAGCTCCTCGACGTCACGAAGTATTTCATCGTCCTGCCCGACGACATCGGCCATGGAAAATCGAGCAAGCCGAGCGACGGACTCCACGCGAAGTTCCCGCACTACGGCTACATCGACATGATCGAGGCGGAGCATCGCCTGCTCACCGACGGCCTCGGCGTGAATCATCTGCGCCTGGTGACGGGCACCTCGATGGGCGGCATGCACACGTGGCTCTGGGGCGAGCGCTACCCGGACTTCATGGACGCCTTGATGCCGCTCGCAAGCCTGCCGACGCAGATCTCCGGGCGCAACCGCGCGTGGCGGCGGGTCGTCATCGACGCCATCACACACGATCCGGATTGGAAGAACGGCGATTACACGACGGAGCCGCCCAGCCTTCGAACGGCTGCCGAAATGCTGTGGCTCGTGGGGAGCAATCCCATCATCCGCCAGCGGCAGGCGCCGACGCTCGAAGCCGCCGACAAGGTGCTGGACGAGTACGTCGCGAACTATGTGAAGACCGGCGACGCGAACGACATCCTGTATGCGCTGCAAGCCTCGCACGACTACGATCCCGGCCCGGGGCTCGAGAAGATCAAGGCGCCGCTGCTGGCCATCAACTCCGCCGACGATCTCATCAATCCGCCCGAGTTGGGGATCCTGGAAAAGGAAATCACGCGCGTGCCGCACGGCCGCGCTGTCATGATTCCGCTCAGCGACAGGACCGCGGGGCACGGCACCCACACGCTCGCCGCTGTCTGGAAGCAGTACCTCGCTCAGCTCTTACAGCAGACTGAGCGGTGAATTGCAGATTGCAGATTGCAGATTGCAGATTGATTGCAGATTGCAGATTGATTGCAGATAGCGGATTCGGGATTGCGGATTCATTTGGGGAATTGCGGACGGCTGACGACCGATGCGTGGCAGCTTTGCGTTTCCTGGAGCATGTTGCCGAGGACTGATGTCAGGCCGCCGGGGCCGTAGCCGAACTGGCCCGACCGGACGGATCGGATGAACGTGCTCGAATCGTCCAGCGGCAGCGTCGCGGCGTTCGCGCAGAACGCGTCCCACAACCCGTCGCCGTACAGGTACTGCTCCACATTCGAGAGATAGAACGCGGCGACCATCGCGTGGCGGTCCTTCAGATACGTCCCCACCGCGCGAATCGCCTTCGGCCCCCCGAAGTTGCCCACGATCGGGACGATCAGGTTCTGTTCTTCGAGACCTTTGATGAACTGGAAATTCGCGTCGCTCGCAAGATAGCTCCAGTTCACCTGCGCCTCGTCTGTCAGCAGCATCAGGTCCCAGTAGGTGGGCGCCGTGCGCCCCATCCGCCCCCCGAAGCCGCCGGTCGACCAGTACGTCAGGCCCGGGCCAAACATCTGAAACGCGCGGTAGACGTACTGGATTCCTGCGACGTCCTCGTCCAGCAGCGGAAGATGCCGCGTCTTCGTGAGGTGATCCATCACCTCCTGCAGGTTGGCGCTGAACGTGGCTTCGTCCGTCTGCTCGCCGTCGACCGCTTCGAAGATGTCGTTCACGCTCGGCTCCGGCTTCAGGTCCCTCGGGCGTGGTCGCGCGAAGAGCCGCGAGACGAAGTCGGTCCGATCGTGCGACAGCTCGAACAAGGCTTTGTAGAGCAGGTGGAGGTCCAGGTTCCCGCGCCGGATGTCGACGATGAAGACCATCGCCGGTCGGATGGCCGCGATATACGTGAAGTTCTGCTCGGGTCCCACCCCCATGTAGACGCGACGGGGCTTCACCGTGTCGGTGAGCTGCGGAATGACGTACTGCATGTGCAGCTCGTTGGACAGCAGGTTGTCGGAACGGAAGCTTCCACCCGGTTCCGACAACTCGCCGATCAGCGACCAGAACGCCTGGTCGTCGAGGCGCGCGGGCAGTGCATCGCCCGGGGCGGAGGCGGCCGGCGACGTCGATGCGGGTGCGCTCGCGGCTGCGGGCGCCGGCGTGGGGGCGGCCGCTGGCGGTTTCCGTGCGCCGCACGCGCCGAGAACCAGGCAAACGAAGAGAAACCAGCACGCGCGGAGAAACGGACGCCGCATGGCCGAAGTATAGCGGTGATAAACTTCCGTCCGCTTCAGGTTGCTGATTCTTCAAAAAAAGGACACGTTCATGATGAGCCGTTTGCGAAGGGGTGCCATCTTCGCGCTATCGCTCGCCGCACTTGGTGTGTCGTTGCTGGCCGGCCGGCCGCAGGCACAAGCCGCCGGACAATTGCCGGCGGTCACTCCACCCGCCATCAACCAGTCTGACGACCCCCTGCTCTCGGCATTCCGCTTCCGATCGATCGGGCCTGCCAGCATGGGCGGACGAATCGACGACATCGCGGTCTCGGAAACCAACCCGAACGTCATCTGGGTCGGGTATGCGGTGGGCGGCGTCTTCAAGTCGGAGAACAATGGCGTCACCTTCACGCCGGTGTTTCAGACGTATCCGGTCGCGTCGATCGGCGACATCGCGATCCACCCGCGCGATCCGAACACCGTCTACGTCGGGACCGGCGAGCCGAACAATCGCCAGACCGCGTCGTTCGGCGAAGGGATTTTCAAGACGACCGACGGCGGCAAGACCTTCACGAATCTCGGCCTGAAGGAAACCCAGACGATCGCGCGCATCGTGATCGATCCGAAGAATCCGGAGACGGTTTACGTCGCCTCACCGGGACATCTGTTCGGCCCGAGCCCCGACCGCGGCGTGTACAAGTCGACCGACGGCGGCAAGACGTGGAACAAGATCAAGTTCATCGACGACGACACGGGATTCACCGACATCGTCCTGGATCCGTCGAACAGCAACACGATCTACGCCGCGAGTTATCAACGCCGGCGTTCGGGGTGCTGCTTCAACGGCGGAGGACCGGGCAGCGGGATTTGGAAGAGCACCGACGCCGGCAAGACCTGGACGAAGCTGACCGGCAGCGGCCTCCCGCCTGGAACCTACGGGCGCATCGCGCTCGACGTCTCACGCTCGAACCCCAACGTCGTCTATGCGCAGATCGAAGCGGGGGAGTCCGGCACGCCGGAGCGCACACCGCCGGTTGAACAGGGCGCCGCGACGGAAGCGACACCCGCAGGCGCGGCGGCGGTGGTGCCGCCGGGCGCCCAGGGACGCGGACGCGGCGCGCAGCCGGCGCAGGCCGGTCAGGCGGCGCCGCAGGCCACGCCGCCCCCGCAGGCGGCGCAGGGCGGCGGACGCGGGCAGTTCGACTGGTGCAACAACGGCGGTCCGAGCCACGGGTTCCCCACCGGCCGCGGCGGCTTCGGCGGCCAGCAGGCCGAACAGCAGCCGCAGCTCAATCGCACCGCGCCCCCGCTCGAAGCCGCGAAGGGCGGCGTCTTCCGCTCCGACGACAAGGGCCGCTCGTGGACCCTCGTGAGCAACTGCAATTCGAGGCCGATGTACTTCAGCCAGCTCCGCGTCGACCCGAGCAGCGACAAGACGATCTACGTCGCGGGTCTGCCGGTTGCGAAGTCGCTCGACGGCGGGAAGACGTTCGCGACCCTCGACGAGGCGGGAGGGTACGGCGATCCCGCGCACGTCGACCAGCATGCGATCTGGGTCGATCCGAAGAATCCGAATCACCTGATGATCGGCAACGACGGCGGCCTTGACGTCACGTGGGACCAGGGCAAAAGCTGGGACTACATCAACACGATGGCGACCGCGCTCGCCTACGTCGTCACGGCCGACATGCGGCATCCGTACTACGTGTACATCGGCCTGCAGGACAACGGGAGCTGGGGCGGTCCGAGCGCGGTGCGCGGCCGCGGCGGCATCATGAACTCCGACTGGTTCGGCATCGGCGGGGGGGACGGGTTCTACACGGCGGTCGATCCGACCGACTACAACATGGTCATCACGGAGTCGCAGGATGGCTCGACGAACCGCTACGACCTGCGTGAAGGGCGGGGCAAGAGCATCCGTCCGGTGGCACCGCCGGATCCGAACGCGCGCGGGCGCGGCGGGCGTGGCGGCGGGCGCGGCGGGCCGCCGAACGTCATCAACGCAAAGGCCGGCGATCTCTACCGCTTCAACTGGAACACGCCGGTGGTGATGTCGCCGCACAACCCGAAGATCGTGTGGCTTGGCGGCAATCGGCTGTTCAAGTCGTACAACCAGGGCGACACGTGGGTGGCGAGCGCCGATCTGACCAAGGACGTCGACCGCAACAAGGTCACGCTCATGGGCGTCGCGGGCGATCTCACGCAACTCTCGAAGAACGACGGCGTTGTCTCGTACAGCACGATCATCAGCATCTCGGAATCGCCGGTGCTGCCTGGTGTCGTCTGGGCGGGGACCGACGACGGGAACCTGCAGGTGAGCAAGGACGGCGGCTCGACGTTCACGGAAGTGGGCAAGAACCTGCCGGGGCTGCCGAAGGACAACCTGTACTGGATCTCGCGAATCGACGCGTCGCACTTCGACCCTGCAACCGCGTATGTGTCGGTCGACGGACACCGCAGCGACGATTTGAAGCCGTACGTGTTCGTGACGCACGACTACGGCGCCACGTTCAAGAGCCTCACGAACGATCTGCCGCAATACGGAAACGTGCAGGTCATCCGCGAGGATCCGAAGAACCGCGAACTGCTCTACGTCGGCACGGAGTTCGGGCTGTACCTTTCGCTCAATGGCGGCCAGCACTGGCAGAAGTTCATGACGAACTACCCGACCGTGCGTACCGACGATATCCTGGTGCACCCGCGCGACCACGATTTGATCGTCGCGACGCATGGCCGCAGCGTGTGGATAGCGGACGACATCACGCCGCTCCAGCAGCTCACGCCGATGGTGCGCGATTCGGACGTCGCGCTGTTCGACATGCGTCCGGCGATCGCATATCTGAACGACCAGCAGCACAACGAGGTGGTCGGCGGTCAGAAGGTCTTCGTCGGCGAGAACGCGCCGCGCGGCGCCGCGATCGACTACTACCTGAAGTCGGCAGCGAGCGGCGATGTGAAGATCACGATCAGCGACGGTTCGCGTGTGGTCCGCACCCTCGAGGGTACGAAGAACGCCGGGATCAACCGCGTCTGGTGGAACCTGACCGAGACGCCGCAGCCGGGTCAACAGGTCGGACGCGGCGGCGGCCGCGGAGGCTTCGCCCAGGTCAGCCCCGGCGTCTACGAGGTGACGCTCGAGGCCGGCGGCAAGAAGATCACGAAGCCGCTCGAGGTGCTGCGCGACGAGTGGCTGTCGGAACGCTGAGGCGCTCATGACGATCAGGCACATCGCTCCGTGGCTGTTCAACGTCGCCGCCGGGATCGCCGGCGGCGTCAGAATTCAGGTGGAAACGTCAGCGGGAGCACTTATGAAGCGCAGGTACATTTCGTTGATCGCGGCGGTCCTCTTCGCCGGCGGCACGCTGCCGGTTTTCGCGCAGGACGTGGATCCCACGGGGACGTGGGACCTGATGTTCTCCACCCAGCAGGGGGCCATCGGGGCCCAGATGATCATCAGCAAGGAAGGGACGGCCTACGGCGGCAGCATCTCGTCCGAGCTGGGTCAGGCGCCCATCCAGGCGGCCGTCAAAGGCAATGCCGTGACCGTCGGCTTCGCAATGACGACGGGCGGTGGCGACCAGCTCGCGGTCACGATGAACGCGACGATCACGGGCGACGAGATCAAGGGCTCGTACGATGCGGGGGGCTCCGGATCGGGCGAGTTCACCGGCAAGCGCACACCGAAAGACAAGAAGCCGGCGGAAGCCGTCGACGTCACCGGCACGTGGATCGTGCAGGTCACGACCCCGGACATTTCGGCGTCGCCCACCGTCGTGCTCAAGCAGGAGGGTGAAAAGCTGACCGGCGAATATCAGAGCACGCAGTACGGCAGCTTCCCGATCGAGGGCACGATCAAGGACGGCAAGATCGAATTCGGGTTCACGATGAACATCGAAGGGAACTCGGTCGCCACGTCGTTCTCTGGCACGGCGGAGAAGGATTCGCTGAAGGGGAACGTCGCCTACGGCGATTTCGCGCAGGGGACTTTTACAGCGACGAAAAAGCAGTGATAACTACACAACTTCGCAACTACCAATTACTCGAGACGCTCTCTTCCGAGTGTTCGCCTTGTGTGGTTGGCAGTTGTGCAGTTGTGCAGTTGTGCAGTTACTTCTAGTCCGCCTGATGTCCGCTCCGTTGAATCTGAGCGGACATTTTCCCGAGCAGTTCCTTCCTGAGAAGGTATCCAGTTACTCGAGACGATCTCTTCCGAGTGTTCGCCTTGTGTAGTTGGCAGTTGTGCAGTTGTGTAGTTATTTCTGGTCCACCTGATGTCCGCTCCGCTGAATCTGAGCGGACATTTTCCCGAGCAGCTCCTTCTGCGACGGCCCCCAGCAGTGCGGCGCGCGCCGCTCGGTCAGGATTTCACCCGTCCACTTCGGGTTGTCGGCCTGTGACAGAAAGTCGTGCAGGTTCTCGACCGCGTCGTTGAGATAGTACGAGTCCATGTCGCCGACGTAGACGTTCAGCTTGCTGGCGACCTTCGGCCCGAGCGTCGGCCAGTTCGTCTTCAGGACGTTCAGCAGATCGTATTTCTTCCACTGTTCGGCGACCGCGTGATCGATCTCGCCGGTCTGCTTGTTCCAGATCCGGCGCGGGTAGCCGTCGGCACCGACCGGCGAGTACGTCGCCTCCCAGATGTCCCACTGGCCGCCTGATCTGGAGTGATCCCCCACCGTTAATTCGTAGTGGTTTTCGTCCTTCATCATGGACATGATCGAGCCGTCGGGACGCCGCTCGTTCGGCCGCTCCACCGTCATCCAGCCGTGATCCACGAAGTAGGCGTTCGGGTCTTTGTAGACGTTCACGATCTGGTGGTAATCGAAGTCGACCGAGTCGGGGCAGCTCGCGAAGGTGCCGCCGTAGAAATCCGGATAGAAGATCTGCTGCGCCAGAGCGATCCAGCCACCCGTGGATCCGCCCGACAGCATGCGCGCCCACGGCTCCCGGATGATCCGGAACCGCTGTTCGACTGCAGGAATGAGTTCCTGGATGATCGCGTCGCCGTACGGACCGTTGTTCTCCGAGTTCACGCCGTACGAGTCGTCGTAATAGGGTGAGGGGTGCTGCAGCGTCACGTAAATGAACCGCGGCGTGGCGTCGGCCAGCCAGAGCGCGTCGAAGTCGCCGCCTCGGCCACCGCGGCCGCTCCGGCCGAATCCGGCAGGCGCTCCCAGCGAGAAGTGACCCTGGATATAGTTCACCGGGTACCGTTCGTCGGGGTGGTCGTCGTACCCCTTCGGCAGGAGCACGGTCGCGCCCAGATAGATCGGCTGTCCCCACCACTTCGACAACAGCTCACTCTTGATCTTCAGGTGCTTGACGTAAGGCGTGTCCGCCGGCACCTGCACGGGCGGGATGACTTTGTCCGCGACGAGGCGCACCGGCGTCCCGGACGAGGGATCGAGGTGCACGCGAACGGGATCTCCATAAAGGTTTCCCGGCGAGCGTTTCCAGTTCTGTCCCTCCCACTGGTCCATGTGCGTCCAGACGATGTGGCCGTCGGCGCGGGGGAAGCGCGTGTAGACGTTCACGAACGGCTGCACCCAGTAATCGCCGGCGGGAATATCGCGCAGGCTCGCCACCGGATATCCGCGATCGGCGGCGCTCAGGGTTACTGTCGTCGCGGGACCGAGGTTTTCCACATATCGTGAGAAGAGCGGCGCGCCCGTAGGAGAGACGTCGTCGATGGGCGAGCGCTGATTGTCGCGGCTGATGGCGAGATACACCATGCCTGTCACCGGTTGCTGGCGCGCGGATGCCGCGAAGGAGATCTCGACGCGTGGTCCTTGCGCGGGCGCCTGCGCGCGTCCAGCCGTCGTGGCGAGGGCGCAGGCGGCAACCGCGGCCGTGGCAAAAGCAGCCTTTCGCATGGCCGTTATCTTATGGCAAGGTCATGGCAGAATGGCGAAGTCGACATGCCCCGAACGCTCGCTGCTGCACTGCTGATGGCGTCCATCGGATTCATCCCGGCGCAACGCCGCGGCGCGCCGCCGCCGGCGCCCACGTACGGCTATCAGGTCGTCCGATCGTACCCGCACGATCGATCGGCGTTCACACAGGGGTTGTTCTACCGAGACGGCGTCCTCTACGAGGGGACGGGCCTCAACGGCCGCTCCGGGATCCGCAAGGTGCGCCTCGAGACGGGCGAAGTGCTGAAGGTCCAGCCGCTCTCCGCGCAGTACTTCGGCGAAGGGATCACCGAGTGGAAGGGACGGATCGTCCAGCTCACGTGGCAGGCGCAGATCGGCTTCGTGTACGACCTCAACACGTTCGAACAGCAACGCACGTTCACCTACCAGGGCGAAGGTTGGGGGCTGACGCACGACACCACGCGGATCATCATGAGCGATGGCTCGGCGGATCTCCGGTTCTGGGATCCCGTGACGCTCAAGGAAACGGGCCGTCTCACGGTGCGCGATCAGAACGGTCCCGTGAAAGAGCTGAACGAGCTCGAGTACGTCAAAGGCGAGATCTACGCCAACGTCTGGCAGACGGACCGCATCGCGCGCATCTCGCCGAAAGACGGCCACGTCGTCGGCTGGATTGATCTCCACGGCCTCCTGACGCCCACCGAGCGCGCCGGAACCGACGTGCTGAACGGGATTGCCTACGACGCTGCGGGCGACCGGCTGTTCGTCACGGGAAAGCTGTGGCCACGGCTGTTCGAGATCAAGCTGACTCGACCTTGATCTCAACGCCCAACTCCCAACTCCCAACGCCCAACTCCCAACGCCCAACGCCCAACGCCCAACGCCCAACTCCCAACGCCCAACGCCCAACTTCCAACTGGCAATTTCTAACCGGGAACCGGCAACTGGCGACTGCCACCTTCACTACTGGCGCATGGCGCGCGTTGTCGAGCGGCGATGACGGATCCGCAGCGCCGTGGCGACGATGACCAG
>JAICSD010000546.1 GCA_025937075.1 Vicinamibacteria bacterium
CGGCGCCGCTCACCTGCGCCGTCGTCAGCGTGGAGCGCACGACCATGTCGGCTGACGGCAGATCGCCGCACTGCCTCAGCGGCAGGTACATCTCGTTGCCCGAATCTTGTTCGAGCGCAAGGTGCCGCACGTCCGCCGCGATACCGACGACGTGCCGCTCGCCCGAGGTGCAGAGATTCAGGAGACTCTTGCCAATCGGATCCTGCCCCGGCCACAGCCGCCGGGCCATCGTCTCGTTGATGACGATCACGGGCTCGGTCGACGCGGTGTCGCGATCCGAGATGTCGCGTCCAGCCAACAGCGGAATGCCCATCGCGGCGAGATATCCATCGCTGACGACGCGAACGAAGGCGGAGGGACTCCGTCCACGTTCGTACGTGACCCCCTTTGCACGGACTCCCCACGTGCGGTTTCGGCCGAGCGGCAGAGCGTCGGTAATTCCGGCGCTCTCCACGCCCGGGATGGACCTGACGCGCCGCAGCACCTCGTCGAGATACGCGTTTTTCTGCGCCGTCGTCGAATACGACGAAACGGGGTCGACGCGGACGGTGACGGCGCCGGTCGGACGGAACCCGAGGTTCACGTCGAGCACCTGGATGAAGCTGCGCACGAGCAGGCCCGCACCGACGAGCAGGACGCATGCGAACGCGATCTCGGAAACGACGAGCGCGCTTCGCAGCCATGTCCGCCTTCCGGTCGAGCCTCGCGTCGCATCCTTCAGCGCGTCGTTCAGTGCCGCGTCGGATGCGCCCAGAGCTGGCGCGAGCCCAAATAGCAGGCCTGCGCCAATCGCAAGCGCAAGCGTGAAGCCGAGAGCGGTGCCGTCCGTTCGAACACTGTGCAGCAGCGGCACGCTGACGGCATCCAGATGCGCGAGCGCTCGCGTGCCGGCGAATGCGAGCGCGATACCAAGAACAGCCCCGGAGCACGCCAGCACGAGCCCTTCGGTGAGCATCTGCGCAATCAACCGTGCCCGTCCTGCGCCAAGCGCCGCGCGGATCGCTATCTCCTTGCGTCTCGTCGTCGTTCGCGCGAGCAGCAGATTCGACAGATTGGCGCAGACGATCAACATCACGGACCCTACGGCGCCCGCAAGAACCCAGACCGCCAGCCGCATCCGCCCGTTCACGCGATCCGCGAGCGGTGTCACGAAGCCTTCGAACGTGTTCCGCTCCGGATGCTCGCGCGAAATCTGCGCTGCTAGACTCCTGATTTCCGCTTCCGCGGCTTGCGCAGTCTGTCCCGGCGCCAGACGGCCGACCATCGCCATCGTATTGCCCCAGCGATTCGTCTCCGGAGTGAGGGGAAACGGCAGGTACAGGTCGAAGTGGCTGCCGGGCGCGAACACGGTCGCGAAATCGAATGAGGCCGGCATGACCCCGATGACGGTGCAGGCCTCATCGTTCAGCGTGATGGCCGTGCCGACGATCGCGGGATCGGCGGCAAAGCGGCGCACCCAGAACGCGTGGCTGAGAATGACGGCCTTTGGACCTTGCCAGCGCGTCTCCTGCTCATTGAACGTGCGGCCAAGCTGCGGCTGTACGCCGAGGACCTGGAAGAAATTGTCGGACACGGGTACCCCATTCAGGCGTTCCGGCTGGCCGCGCCCGGTCAGCACGTTGTCGCCGACGCCGTAGAAGGCGAAGTATCCGGCAATCGCCGAGAGCGTCCGCGAACGCTCGCGCAGGTCGAGCATGTGGCCCACTTGGGTCGTCTGCCCCGAAAGGCCGCTGGTGTCGTGGTTGGCAATCCAGACCAGC
>JAICSD010000183.1 GCA_025937075.1 Vicinamibacteria bacterium
ACACAGTATACGGGTTCTCGGGTTCTCGGGTTCTCGGGTTCTCAGGTTCTTGGGTTCTCAGGTTCTTGGGTTCTTGGGTTCTCGGCGCCTATTGAGTGGCGGGGGAACGGCCGAAAAGGCAGGTATCCACACCACCATGGGTCTGCGGACCGTCGATCGGTCCCCGGCTTGTGTATTGCCCGGCTACGTCGGCGTACGGTTCGCGTCCGCCTCTGCCGCCGGTCGCCGCATCGGCGGGCCGCAATTCGCGCGGGGGCCGATGGCGCCGGATTTGTAGCAGGCCGGCTCGCTCACGAGAGGTCACGAGAATGGCAACGATGCGGACGCTTCGGAAGGCCGACGATTGGACGGTTGAGCGCTGGCGAACCGAGCCGCGCCTGGTCGGGCTGGAATTCAGTGAATCGATTCGTGACGCCGCAACCCCGCTCTGGAAGGACCTGGCGGTGGTCGTGATCGTCCTGGCGGTCGCTGTACTCGCCGTCGCCGCGTTCGTGCGCGTCTAAGCGGTCTCTCGCTCGGAGACGTCATGCCATCCCTGGGCCCGTAAGCGCTCCGCGTAGGCACGCGCCCAGTTCATCGCCATCCACTCCTCTTCGAAGAACTCACTGACCACGACGTCGCGATCGTGGACGATCTGCACTTCTACCGGCACCCGCCCCGACAACAGACATCGCACGTCGACGATGCGGCGCCGAAGACACCACACGACACGCGCGCCAGGCTGCAGTGCGAAGCTGGACACGAGGACCTGCCTTGAATTTGGGGAGCGGCCAGTCTACGACTAAACGGGGCCGCGGGCAAGCTGAGCATCGTCGGCCGTTGACCGTTTGCGGTTTGCCGGGAAAATTCCCGCTCGCGCGCGACACGTCGTTTGGGCCTGCATCGGCCATCGGCCATCGAGCTGCGGTATAATTGGAGGTTCCGCCAACTGATTTCCGCCGCGGAGAGCCTCCTTGCCATGATTGCAGTCACTGGTGTGTCGATGCGGTACGGTTCGAAGATCCTCTTCGAGGACGTGACCGCCACGTTTTCGCCCGGCCGTCGCTACGGCCTCACCGGCCCCAACGGCGCCGGAAAATCCACGTTCATGAAGCTCCTCACCGGCGAGCTCCCGCCGCAGAAGGGCGTCGTCTCACGGCCGCCCAAGATCGGCGTGCTCCGGCAGGATCAGTTCGCCTTCGACGAGTTCCGCGTCATCGATACGGTGATCATGGGGAACCAGCGCCTGTGGCAGGCGCTCGAGGAGCGCGAGCGCCTCTATGAGAAGACGGATCTCACCGACGCCGAAGGCATGCGGCTCGCCGAACTCGAAGGCATCGTCGGCGAAGAGGACGGCTACACCGCCGAGAGCGACGCCGCGGTGCTGCTCGACGGCCTCGACATCCCCGAAGCGCTCCACGAACGCAGGATGTCGGAGCTGCAGGGCGGCCAGAAGGTCCGCGTGCTGCTCGCGCAGGCGCTCTTCGGACATCCGCAGGCGCTGCTGCTCGACGAGCCCACCAACCATTTGGACCTCGACTCGATCCACTGGCTGTGCGATTTTCTGACGCGGTATGAGGGCACGCTGATCGTGATCTCCCACGATCGCCATTTCCTGAACGCGGTCTGCACGCACATCGCCGACATCGATTACGAGACCATCATCACGTATACCGGCGGCTACGACGACATGGTGCTCGCGAAGATGCAGATCCGCTCGCGCGTCGAATCGGAGAACGCGCAGCGCGAAAAGAAGATCGCGCAGCTCCAGGATTTCATCGCGCGGTTCTCCGCCGGGACGCGTTCGAGCCAGGTGCAGTCGCGCCGCAAGGAAGTCGAGCGGCTGCAGACGACCGAGCTCGCCCGCTCGAACATCCAGCGGCCGTACATTAATTTCAAGATGAACCGGCCGTCGGGACGCCTGGCGATGGAGATCAAGGACCTCTCGAAGTCGTTCGAGAACCATGACGTGATCGACGGCTTCGACGCGATCGTCAACCGCGGCGAGAAGATCGTCATCGTCGGCCGCAACGGCGTCGGCAAGACGACGCTGCTGAAGGCGCTGCTCGCGGACGCCCCGGGGGCCGAAGGCTCACCGCAGGATCGCGACGACGGATCGGTCCGCTGGGGACATGAAGTATCGGTCGGGTATTTCCCGCAGGATCAGACAGGCGTGATTCGGAAGGGCATGACCGCTGTCGAGTGGCTGCATCAATTCGACCCGGATGCCGCGCGGCAGGACATCCACGGCCTGCTCGGCCAGATGCTCTTCAGCGGCGAGGAAGGGCTCAAGCCCACGGAGGCGCTCTCGGGGGGGGAAACGGCGCGGCTGCTCTTCTGCCGAATCATGCTCCAGAAGCCCAACGTGCTCGTGTTCGACGAGCCGACGAACCACCTCGACCTGGAATCGATCAACGCGCTCAACGTGGCGCTCCAGAAGTTCGAGGGGACCGTGCTGCTCGTCACGCACGATCAGGATCTGATCGAGGAGGTCGGCACACGCGTGTGGCACTTCGACGGTGAGGGGATCACCGACTTCAAGGGCACGTACGAGGAATACGCCGCCACGCTGGCCTGACCGACACGCCAGTGAGCGACAACGCACAGGGGGACGCCGCCGGATCGTCATCGGCCGTCGAGCACAGCGAACGACCGGCGGATCGCCGGATGGTTCGCGAGCAGGCGGCACTCGGCATACTCGGGGCGCTCAGCGTCTGCCATCTGTTGAACGACATGATGCAGTCGCTGCTGCCGGCGATCTATCCGATCCTGAAATCGACGTTCAGCCTGAACTTCGGCCAGGTGGGGCTGATCACCCTCACGAATCAGCTCACGGCGTCGCTCCTGCAGCCGATCATCGGCACCTATACCGACAAGCGGCCGCTCGCCTACTCGCTGGCGACCGGCATGTCCTTCACGCTGATCGGCCTGCTGCTGCTCGCCGGCGCCGCCCACTACGCGATGATTCTGGCGGCTGCCGCGCTCGTCGGGCTGGGGTCGTCGATCTTCCACCCCGAGTCGTCGCGCATCGCGCGCCTTGCGTCGGGCGGCCGCCACGGTTTCGCTCAGGCGCTCTTTCAGGTCGGCGGTAACGCCGGTTCATCCGTCGGGCCGCTGCTTGCCGCGTTCATCGTGCTCCCGCACGGCCAGGGCAGCATCGCGTGGTTCTCGATCGCGGCGCTGATTGCGATCGTGGTGCTCGTCCGAGTGGGCACATGGTACAAGGGCACGGGGCGGCGGATCGCCCGGCACCATGACGCGATCGCGACGCCGGTGGGATTGACGCGCGCGCGCGTCGGCATGGCGATCACGATCCTGCTGCTGCTCACCTTCTCGAAGTACATCTATCTCGCCAGCCTGTCGAGCTACTTCACCTTCTACCTGATCGCGCGCTTTCACCTGTCCGTCCAGAGCGCCCAGCTCCACCTGTTCCTGTTTCTCGCTGCCGTTGCTGCGGGGACGATGATCGGAGGACCTGTGGGCGACCGCATCGGCCGCCGCTACGTCATCCTGTGGTCGATCCTCGGCGTGCTCCCCTTCAGCCTCGCGCTGCCGTTCGCCACTCTGTTCTGGACGCGCATTCTCAGCGTGATCATCGGTCTCGTCCTCGCCTCCGCGTTCTCGGCGATCATCGTCTACGGACAGGAGTTGCTGCCGGGGCGCGTCGGGATGGTCGCGGGGCTGTTCTTCGGCGTCGCGTTCGGCGTCGGAGGCCTCGGCGCCGCGGTCCTCGGCGAACTCGCGGATCACTCCGGGATCGTGTTCGTCTACCGCGTATGCTCGTTCCTGCCGGCCATCGGCGCGCTGGCCATCTGGCTCCCGCGGCTCGAGGCGGCTGAACGGGCCGGCTGAGCGGCACCGGGAACGCTCCCGGTTCCCGGTGCATCTAATCCCCAGAGATGCCGAAGCCCGCCGCGCAACCGAAACCCTCGCTCAGCGATTTCGAAGCGCTGATGCGCCGCTACAACACCCGGCTCTTCCGTGTGGCGCGCGCGATTCTCCGCGACGACGCGGAGGCAGAGGACGCGGTGCAGGACGCCTACCTGCAGGTGTATCGCAAGCTCCACGAGTTCCGCGGCGACTCGCAGGTGTCGACGTGGCTGACCCGGATCGTCGTCAATGCCGCGCTGATGCGCGTGCGAAAACAGAAGCGCGGCGTCGTCGTGCAAATGCAGAGGCGGACGGCCCAGGGGTCGGAGACGCCGATGGACGTGGAGGATCGGCACGCGGCATCGCCGTCAGAGGTGACGTTCCGCGGTGAAGTGCGGCGCATTCTCGAGCGCCGGATCGATGAGCTGCCGCTGGCGTTTCGCACGGTGTTCGTGATGCGCGACGTCCAGGACATGTCGGTGCAGGAGACCGCCGACGCGCTGGGAATCCCCGACGCCACCGTGCGAACGCGCCTGTTCCGCGCGCGCGGAATGCTCCGCGAGGTCCTGCAGCGCGAGATCGACGACGCGTCGATTGATGTCTTCTCGTTCGCGGGCGACCGTTGCGACCGCATCGTCGCGTCGGTGGTGCAGCAGATCAACGACTAGGCTGCCCCGTTGGGCAGCGTTGAATATCAACTCGCAGGGCGCTCTGTGACGGGCGCCGGGAGGAATCAGGATGAAGGGTGTAATCGTGTTTGCCGCAGGAATGACGCTGGCGCTCGCGGGCAGCGCTCGCGCGCAGGCGCCGACCGATCCGCAGATCGCCGCGATCGTCGTCACGGCCAATCAGGTTGACATCGATGCCGGCAGGCTGGCGGCGTCGAAATCGTCGAACCCCGAGGTCAAGAAGTTCGGCCAGCAGATGGTCACGGACCATACCGGCGTGAACAAGCAGGCGAAGGATCTCGTGACGAAGCTGAAGGTCACGCCGGAGGACAATCCGACGGCGGAGAGCCTGAAGAAGGGCGGCGAGGAGAACCTCGCGCATCTCAAGACCCTCAGCGGAAAGGCTTTCGACAAGGCGTATATCGACCACGAGGTCGATTATCACCAGCAGGTGCTCGACGCGCTCGACAAGACGCTGATTCCAAGCGCACAGAACGCCGAGCTCAAGTCGCTGCTCGTGAAAGTCCGCCCGGCGTTCCAGGCGCATCTCGAGCACGCCAAGCACCTCCAGGCGTCGCTCGGGTCGTAGTCCGCTTCGGCCGTTCTCTCCTCGCGCCCTGGTTCTGTCCGCGCTCGCGGCAGGCCAGGGCGTTCAGGGAGCAATTCACACTCCCAACTTCCAATTCCCCGCCCGACAGTTCTCAGCGTTCGCTCGCCTGCTTCGCGACCTCCCGGATATCGGCGGCGGGCAACACCACCGGCACCATGCCGAGCGCCTGCAACATGCCGCCCTGCATGCCGTTCAGCGCGTTGTGGCGCGAGTCCGAAGACGGCCTCAACGTCACGACGCCGGCGAACTGCCCCTTCGTATCGAAGATCGACGCGCCGAGCGCGCCAGACGTCATCGGCAGCGCGATGAGGTAGAAGCGGCGCGGCTTGTCGACCACCGCTTCGATACTGCCGACCGCCGTGGCTGTTCCCCACCCCGTCAGTTCCTGCAGCCGCTGGACGGCGATGACTGGATCGACCACGTTGAACACGGGCGAGGCCGAGTCGACGCACTTGAGCGGCTTGGCTGGCGCGGCAACCGGGCGAACGAACATCAAGTCGAGGTCGCTGTCGCGAAGGACGATCTTCGCCGGCAGTTCCGTCGCGTCCGCAAGACGCAGCTTGACGTCGGTCAGCTCGGTCTCGATGCTGACCTTCGCGGCGGCAAACGCCGGATTCTTGCCGAGCAGCGTCCCCGGATCGATCGCCGAGAGCGCGACGACGGTGAGCCCCTGCGCATCGAGCACGGTCGCCGAGGCCTGCACCGCTTGATCCGGAGCGGGCTGATCGCGCCCGGCGCGGCTCATGCGGGCTTTGAGGGTCCCCATCACGGTAATCACCGCGTCACCGTGACGACTGGCGACGTCCCTCGCTGCCTGCCGCTCCTCCACCGACTGGCCGGCGGCGGTGGTCGCGACCGCCAGCGCGGCGATCGCGGCTGCGGCGCATCTCGTCTTGATCACGTCTCCTCCCCCGTCACTGTAACCATGCCGGCTCGATTTCGACAAACAGGGTGCGAACGCCCCGGCGAACGCGAAGCACGACTGCTTTTGCCCGCGCGTCGCGGGACGTCTTCAGCCGCGCCGCGACGGCGTCGACGGTGCGCATCGGCTGGCCGTCGATGTCGAGGATCACGTCACCGGTCGCAAGCTGCGCCAGGGCCGCCCACCCGCCGGGCTCGACGGCATCGACGATCACCCCTTTCGGCGCGTCCTTCAATCGCGGATCGTCCAGGTCGCGTTCAGACATCTCGCGGACCCGCAATCCGAAATCCGCGTCGTCGTACCGCCGCATCTCGCTCTCGCGAGGCCACGCTGTACGAACCGGGACCGTGACGCTCTGCTCGGCGCCGTCTCTGACGATGGTCAGCGGAACGGACGCCCCGGGCCGATATTGGCGCAGCATCGCGCTGAACGTCTCCTCGTCGCCGGGTTCGCTGGCGCGCACGGGCCGGCCGTCGACCGCGACAATGAGGTCGCCGACGTGCAGCGGCAGCGCCGAATCGATGACTCGCGTGACGCGAACGCCGGTTCGCCCGGGCACGTGCAGGTGCTGCGCCAACGCCGGGGTCAGCACCTGGAATCCCACCGCCAGCCACGCCTTGCGCGCCTCCAGCGGCGGGTCGTCTGTGCGCGGCGTTCGAAGGTCCACGACGGACAGGCGGTGCTCGGATCGACGGTCCACCGAAACCAGCACGCTCGCCGAGCCGTTCACGAGCGCTGCCGCTGTTCTCTTGCGCAGGTCCTCGGCGGATCGCACCGGGTTGTCATCCATGGCGACGATGACGTCGTCTGGCGCGAGCGGCGGTTTCGCCTGCTGCGCGGCGCCCCCCGCGCGGACGCTCAGCAACCGCACGCCGTCCGATGATGCGCGGCCAAGATCTCGTGCGGACGTCGTCGTGAGGTTGGACGCCACGATCCCCCACTCCGGCAATTCGACCGGTTCTCCGCGGGCCGCGGAGCGCTCGCGCGGAGTAACGGTGATCTTGTGCAACGATCCATTGCGGAGCAGCTCGATCGTTGCAGGGCGGCCGGGCGTCAGCGCCGCCATGGCCTGGTTGACGAGCGGGACCTGCTCGTCGAACGCGACGTCGACAGGTGCGCCGCCAATCGCCGTAATGATGTCGCCGCTGGTGATGCCTGCTGCCGCTGCGGGAGAATCTTCCTCCACCGACGCGACCAGTGCGCCGTGCTCCGTCTGGGTCGTCAGCCGCGGCTGCACGTCGAGACCGATCCAGCCGCGAGTCACGTGACCGCGCTCGATCAGATCCTTGACGACGTTCTTCACGAGGTCGCCGGGAATCGCAGCGCTCAGGCCGTAGCTCAATTCGTTGACGCCGACAATCCGCCCGTGCAAGTCGACGAGCGGGCCTCCCGAGTTGCCCGGAAAAATCGCGGCGTCATGCGCAATCCAGCGCACGATGCTGCCAACGTCTTCCCCGTCGAGGCTGACACCCGAGGTCATCGCGCGAGGCAGCACCATCTCGGTGTTGCTGACGATCCCGAGGGTCACCGACTGCGAGATGGCCAGCGGACTGCCGAGCGCGAGCACCGCCTCGCCTCTCGCGAGAGACGCCGAATTGCCGAACGCGGCAGCCGGAAACGTCCGCGGCTTGCCAGGGCGCAGTTTCAGCACCGTGATATCCGACAGGGGATCGGTGCCCACGACGTCTGCCGGGATCTCTTCGTTCGTCGAGAGCGAACACCGGACACGCCGCGCGTGCCCGGCCACATGATGATTGGTGACGACGTAGCCGTCAGCCGACACGATGGTTCCGCTGCCGAACACCTCGGTGCGCCACTCCTTGCCGGCGTTGAACGCCGCAGTGACGACTTCGATGCGCACGACGCTGGGGTAAATCGCCGACAGCGCGGTATCGATCTGGTCGCGCGACGCCGATTGCGCCGACGCCGCTGGGGCCGCGAGGAGGAGAACGGCGAAAGGGATGAGCCGGCGCACGGGCGAATCTTCTGCCGTCGCAGCCGTCGCGGTCAAGCGCCCGTTTCGACGCACCTCGGCGGCTGCGTCACAGCGCATGCCGCTCATGTTCCGCGGCGGGTATCGATCGGCAGACCGTCGCCGTTGACGATGGGGGCGAGGATGGGGGTCCCCCGCTTCGCGCGCAAGCGGCTCCTCGTCGACACGTCTTTCCGGCCGCTGAGCACGAAGTGGGGGTGTCCGAGCGGGGCCCATCGTGAGGGGCGACGCCGCGGCCGTCGAAAGGTCTCGGGGCCGCTCCG
>JAICSD010000038.1 GCA_025937075.1 Vicinamibacteria bacterium
ATGCGGTACGAGGATGCTCCTGCTTTCCAATCAGCCAGCGCGCGGCGTCGAGCGAATGCACCGCCGTGTTCCCGAGATCGCCGGTGCCGTAATCCCACAGAAAGTGCCAGTGGTAGTGGAAGCGGTTCTCGTTGAAGGGGCGCGCCGGTGCTGGCCCCATCCACAGGTCGTAGTGGACGCCCGGCGGAAGGGCGCTGTCGCTCGCAACGCCGATCGGGTCGCGGCCACGGTAGATCACGGTCTTCGCGGAGTACACACGGCCCAATCCGCCATCGCGCAGGAACTGGACGCTCTTCGCCAGCAGCGCGCCGCTGCGCCGCTGGGTTCCAGCCTGCACCACGCGGTTGTGCCGCCGCGCGATCTCTATCATGCGCCGGCCTTCGACGATGTTGTGGCTGATCGGTTTTTCGACGTACACGTCCTTGCCAGCCTGACACGCCCAGATTGTCATCAACGCGTGCCAGTGGTCCGGCGCGGCGATCGTCACCGCGTCGATGTCGCGATTGTCGAGCAGGCGGCGAAAGTCCGTCTCAGGTTTGGGATCGCCTCCCCACTTCTCGATCGCAAACGGCAGCGAGCTCTTGAAGTTCCGCTCGTCGATGTCCGCGACGTGCGTGATGCGAACGTTCGGAATGCGCGACAGGTGCTCGTAGTGATCGAGCCCGCGCCCGCGCGCCGTCCAGGTCGGATGGCCCTTGTTGTCGCCGCGGAGGCCGATGATCGCGACGTTGACCGTCTCGTTGGCGCTTTGCCGCGCGCGCGCACGGGCGGGACGCATGGCCAGTGCGGCCGTGGCCGCGGCGGTCTTTGACAGGAATTCGCGTCGATGCATGTTGGCAACCTCCCGACGTTCGCGAATCTTAGCATTTGCACCGCAAGGTAGCGCGATCCTTTCAGCGCCGCGTCATTGTGAGCTCGAGCTGGTGAGGCTCTTGTAGGGCGGCCGCTTCGGCGCGGCCGCCGGATTCTTCTTCAGCGCTTCCATCACGACCGCGATGGCCTTCTCCAGCTGCGGATCGCGCCCCTCGATGACGTCGGCCGGCGTCTGCTCGACCTCGATATCGGGCGGCACACCTTCGTTCTCGACGACCCACCCGTCCTCCGTCCAGATGGCGAGGTTCGGCGCGGTGATGCCGCCGCCGTCGATGAATTCAGGAAATCCGAGAATCCCGACGAGGCCTCCCCACGTGCGCTTGCCGACGATCGGGCCGACCTTGAACTTGCGGAACATCCACGGCAGCAGGTCGCCTCCGGAGCCGGCAGTCTCGTCCGCGATCATCACCTTGGGTCCCTGTATCGACGCAACGGGCGTCTTCAAGTCCGCGCCGTAGCGCATCGCCCAGTGGCTGATGAGCGGCCGCCGCAGGATGTCGATGTAGTAATCGGCCACCTGTCCGCCGCCGTTGAACCGTTCGTCGATGATGACGGCGTCCTTGTGCGCCTGCGGGAAGAAGTAGCGCTTGAAGTCGTCGTGCCCGGCCTGCGCAGTGTTTGGCACGTAGACGTACGCGACCCTCCCGTTGGTCGCCTGGTTCACCTTGCGGAGGTTGCCCTCGATCCAGTCGCGATTGCGGAGCGCGAGCTCGGACGCGATCGGCACGACCTGCACCGTTCGGGATCCCGTTCCATCGGGGTTCGGTCCGACAGTGATCTCGAGCAGCTTGCCCGCCGTGTTCTCGAACCGGCTGAACAGGTTTTCCGTCGCGCGGAGATCGCGGCCGTTGACCGCGAGCAGGTACTCGCCCGCGCGCACGTTGACACCTGGCTCGGTCAAGGGCGATCGCAGTGCGGGATTCCAGTTGAGGCCGCCGTAGACCTTGCGGAAGCGATACCGTCCGTTCTCGACGCTGTAGTCGGCTCCAAGCAGGCCGCCCTGCACCGGATGCTCCGGCGCGGGCACGTCGCCCGGCGACGTGAGGCGATGGTGCCCGACGCTCAGCTCGCTCGCCATCCACTGCACGACGCGGTTCAGATCGCTGCGGGTCGTCACGTCGGGCAGGAACGCCGCGTACTTCGCGCGCATCGCCGTCCAGTTCACGCCGTGCATGCCAGGGTCGTAGAAGTAATCGCGGTTCGTGCGCCATGCTTCCGTGAAGATCTCGTTCCACTCCGCACGCGGATCGACCTTCACCTCGATCGCGTCGGTCGCGATCTTGCCCTCCCCCGCTTTCACCTCTTTCGTCGTCGACGTGATGAACCACGCGTCCTTCGATCGGTAGAGAAGCTTCTTCGCGTCCGCCGAGAGCCGGTAATCCGTCACCTCGCTCAGCACCGTCTCGGGCTTGCGCTTCTCGAGATCGAATCGCTGCAGCGCCGGCTTGTCGTCAATCTGCCGGATGAAGTAGATCTGCCCCGCGTTGCCGGCCTCGAGGTTCGAGAGGTCGCCGGAAGGGATCGGCATGTCGAGGATGCGGAACTGGATATCGTCGACATCGATGCGGAACGGCGTTTCCGCTCCGCCCGCGGGCACGTCCTTCGTCGCGCCGCCGCCATGAGGAGCGGTCGCGGACCCAGGCGCCTTCGTGTCCCTGGTTTCGTTCTTGTCCTGCTTGTCCTCGGTATCGGCGGGCTTCTTCGCTCCCTCCTCGTCGCTCTCCTTCGCGAGCGGCGACGGCAGATCCTTCCGCAGGACCGTCAGATAGACGTTGTGCGTCTCTCGCATGTCCTCTCCCGACTGCGCAAACCAGTCGAGCACCGGCCCGGCATCCGTCGAGCCGAAGAAGTACAGATACTTGCCGCTGCGGTCGAAGACGGGCTCGGTGACTTCGGCAAGCCCGTCGGTGATGGGGAACGACTTGTTCTGCTCGACCGAGTACACCGAGACCGTCATGACCAGCGGCTGCGTGCCGATTGTGTACGCGAGCCATTTCGAATCGGGCGACCATGCATGCCGCACCTGCGACGCCGGCGTGTACGTTTCCTGCGACGCGACCTTCGTGCAGCGGCCCGATTTCAGATCGATCCAGTACACCGACTGCGAGTTGTCCGTGTACGAGATCTTCTGGCTGTCGGGAGACCACACGGGATCCTGATAGAACCCGTGTCCCTCGAGCGTGTACGCCTTCGGCTCTCCCTTTCCGTCCTGCGGCTCGACGATGAGCTGATATTCGCCGCCCTTGTCCGAGAAGTACGCGAGGCGCGTGCCGTCTGGGGACCACGCGGGCGAACGCTCGTGAACACCCGTCGTCGTCGTCAGGTTGCGCACATCTCCCTTCTCGGCAGGCACGGTCACGATGTCGCCGCGGAAGTCGAACGCGGCGCGTGCGCCCGACGGAGAGATCGTCGCCGTGCGGATCCACTTCGCGCCGCGCACGTAGCGCTCGCGGGTTTCCCGCATGTCGGTCGGCACAGCCAGCGACAGCCGCTTCGCCTGCGCTGTTGGGGGATCGAGCAGGTGCAGATAGCCGGCCTGTTCGTAGACGATGTGGCCGCCGCCGGCCGCGGCGCCGAGCACCGGGAAATCGTCGTGGTGCGTGAGCTGCCGGATCTGCTTCGACTTCACGTCGTAGGCGTACAGATTGAATTCACCGGCGCGGTCCGATCGGAAGTACACGCTGTCGCCCATCCACATGGGATCGACGTCGTTGGCGCGTCCCGCGGGCTGCTCGATCTTCTGGACCGCATGTGACTGGAGATCGAAGAGGCTGATCGTGGAAACCTGCCCGCCGCGGTAGTGCTTCCACTGCAGGAACTGCGGTGGGAGGGGGTTGTACGCGATCGTCCGCCCGTCCGCCGAGTACGACGCGCGGTTGACGTGCGGGATCGGCAGTGGCTGCTCGACGCCGCCGTCGATCGGCACGGTGAAGAGCTGCGTGTAACGTCCCGTGAAGACGGCGCGCGGCGACGTGAAGACCACCTGCCGGCCGTCCGGCGTGAAGGCCTGCACCACGTCAGCGCCCGGATGCCACGTGAGGCGCTTCGGCGCGCCCCCTTCGACGGGCACGACGTAGACGTCCGTGTTGCCGTCGAACTGGGCGCTGAATGCGAGGAGCCTTCCGTCCGGCGAGAACGCCGGGCTCGAAACCGGCCCTTCACTCGTCGTGAGGCGCCGCACGTCGGAGCCGTCCAGCCGCGCGGACCAGAGGTCCCCGGCGTACACGAACGCAACGTGCGTCGCGCTGACGGCCGGCTGCGCGAGGAGCCGCGTATCCGAAACCGCGCGCGTATGGGTCGCGAGCGCCAGCAGGGACGAGAACGCGAGACAGATCACGACACGAGTGCGCATGGAGAAACTCCCAACTCCCAAACTCCAACTCCCAAAACGCCCAACTCCCAAAGGGAATCAGGAGAATACTTCAAGTCGGAGGTTGGCGATCGTAGGTCGGGAGTTGGAGATTGGGAGTTTGACAGGGCGCGCGTTCAGCGCCCTGTCGTTTGCACGGCGCGCCCCCGCTGGTGCTGTTGCTGCTGCGGGATGCGGCGGCGGTACTGGTCGAAGAAACGGTTACAGGCCCTGTGGAACCGATCGGTGAGCTGGCGGCCCGTCTCGCCGGGCACCGGCACGAGACGCGCCCAGGACGCCTGCGCCTGCCGTACTTCGTCGGCCATCGAACGCCACTTCGATTCCTCGCCCGCGCGTCCGCCGATTGTGTTGGCGGCGAGCGCTTCGCGCAGCATCGCGGCAAGCGCCTGCGACGAGCCTGCGGGCGGTGCCTCGTGATCCGACGCGAACCCCTCGACGCGCGTGCACAGCTTCTCCATGCGGTGGCGGCTGGCGTCGACGTCCAGCTCCGTGCCGCGGAACGCGTCCGGATAGGCGATCAGCAGCCGCTCCATGGCGGCGACGAAGCGCCCGCTGAGCGGATCGGCGCCCTGGCGGACGGCGGGCGTCGACTGGTTCCATCGCGTCCGCAGCGATCGCACGCGGTCGAGCAGATCGGCGGGAGCCGCGGCGTCGGTGCCGTCAGCAGGGAGCAGACTCTCGAGCTCCTGCGCGAGCGCTTCGCGATCCGCCTGGCGCGCTTCGAGCTCGATCTCGTCGCGCCGCTTGAAGCGATCGAAGAACCGATCGCACGCGGCGCGGAAACGCTGCCAGAGCGCTTCGGACTTGGTGCGCCGCACGGGCCCGATCGTTTTCCATTCGGCCTGGAGCCGGCGGATTTCCGCGGCGGCCCGTTCCCACTCGCGCGACTCGGCAAGCTGTTCCGCGCGCGTGCAGAGCGCCTCCTTCTTGGTCTGGTTGGCCGCCCAGACTTCCTTCCGCTGCGCCAGGTCCTGGTTGCGGCGGGTGAAGAACCGATCGCACGCATCGCGGAAACGCTTCCAGATGACGCGGGTGTCGGGGCGCGGCACGGGTCCGATCGCCTGCCATTCGAGCTGCAGCTTCTTCAGCTCGTCGGCGGTTCGAATCCAGTCGGTCGAATCCGCCAGCGCCTCGGCGCGCTCGCACAACGCCATCTTCTTCTGCAGGTTCTCCTGGCGCTCTTCGGCACGGTGCGCGAAGAACTCACGGGCCTTGGCCTGGAGGGGATCCGCGGCCTGGCGGTAGCGATGCCAGAGCGTCTGCGCCTGGGCGCGCGGCGCTTCGGCAGCCTGCTTCCATCGCTCCTGGATCTCGTGCAGCTCGCGCGCGGCCTTCTCGAGATCCTCGGGCTTGTCGACATCGAACTTCGTCCGGAGCGCCTCCGTCTGCGCGATCAGCTCTTCCTGGACGGCGGCGTTCGCGAAGCGTTTCCACTCGTCCATCTCGCGAAGCTCGTGCAGCCGGGGCGCGAGGAGCCCGAGCGCGGCCTTGAGCCGCTCGCCGAGGGCGTCGCGCTCCGCGTGCGGCAGCGCGGGCGGCGCTTCGATCGAGCCGCGTAAGTCGCGCGCCATCTTGTCCGCTTCGCGCAGCGTGAGGTCTTCGGCGGGCACGCGCTTCTGCACGCGATCGATGAGCTGCTCGAGCCGGCCCACCTGCTGGCGCAGCGCCTTTTCGGCCGCGGCGCGCTTCGCGTCGGCGCGCTCCCGAATCGTCGTCTCGGCGCGCGTGAAGCGCTCGGCGGCCGTGGGCTCGACGGTGTCGGTGCGCGGCAGCAGCTCGCTCCACTCGCGTGCGATGGACTCCCAGGCGTACGCCGGGCTGTCGTCCTGAGCGGCCAGCGCGTCGGCTTCGTGCGACAGCGCGTCCAGGCGCTCGTTCGCGCGCGCGATCTCCTGCCGCTGGTCGTGTCGCTCGGCCGCGCGGCGGCACGCTTCTTCGAAGCGCGTGAGCAGTCCTGCGTCGACCGCCTCCTCGTCGGCGATGACCGGCAGACCTTCCCACTCTCCGCGGGCCGCGGCCGTGTCGTCGAGGATCGTCTCGCCGCGCAGCGCTTCGACACGCTCGCACAAGGAAAGCTTGCTGCCGCGCACCTCGGCCAGCCGAGCGGCCAGCTCGCGCTGGCTGGCCAGCTCACGCTCCGCGCGCGCGATGGACTCGCGCGTCGCGGAGGCGGCAACAGCGAACCGGGCCTGCGCGTCACCCTCCGACGGGACGATCTCGGCTGCGGTCAGCTCACGCCATTCGGCTTCCGCCTCCTCGAGTTGATGCGTCGTCTGCGCGCCCGGCGGCATCGCCGCGAGCGCCTCGACGCGGGCGAGCGCTGCGGCGGCCCGCTGCTGTTGCTGTTCGAGCGCAGCCTTGCGCGCTGCTTCTTCCGTGTCGAGTTCCTGAATCACCGTGCGTGCCCTCTTTCCGACCGACTTGTTCTTCGCGCGCGACGCAATGTCCTCGAGCGTGTCGCGCTCGACGGTTCCCGACGACCATGCGCGCTCGAGCGCGGTGATGCCCGCGTCTTTGTGCTCTGTCTTGAGCGCGACGTTGATCAGCTCCGCCGCATCCTCGATTCGCTCCACTGCGAGCGACGCCGTGCGCGCATCCGCGGCGTGCCGCGCCACCGAGCCGAGCGCCTTCACGTCCGTCACGCGCCCCAGCGCCTCCGCGCGAATCGGCTCGAGCGGCGACTGCCGCACCACAGCGGCGAGATATTTCTGATCGCGCAGCGCGCCCAGCGCGAGGCGCGCGGCGTCAGCACGCTCGCCGCTTGCGATCCCCGTCAAACGCTCGGCAGTCTCGGCGCGGATCCCTTCATCGGGATCCGACAGCGCCACCGCGGCCAGCACGGCGACGTTGTCGACCCGCGCCGCGGCCGCACGGCGCACGCGCGAATCCGTGTCCTCGCGCGCCAGCGTCGCCAGCGCTGCCACGTCCTCCGGATCCGCGCCGAGCTCCTGGATGGCGCCAAGCCTGACGTCGGGGTCCGGTGATTTATGTTTGGGCTGGGGCTTGAATCGATCGAGGAAAGACATGAGGAGCCTTGCCAGCGGGTGAACCGGAGGGCCAGTGTGCCTGCAGCCGGTCCACCCGCCGCGATGTCAAGTAGCTGATTCCTGCGTCAGCCAGTCCGCGATACTCTCGCGCGTCCATCGATGGTCGTCGTTCAGGTGAACGATCATCGGCGCAAGCGGCAATCGCTTGTTGCAATTTTCATGCGGGCACCGTTTCGTGACCTCGTCCAGGCAACGGAACAACCGCTCGAGATGATCCGGGATCAACTTTCCGTGCTGTCGGGGCAGGTGATACACGCCCTCGTAGACAGCGCCGAGCGCGCACGAGCCGCCCTTCTCGTCGAAATAACTGCCGAAGCACTGGGGTCCACGCTGCGATCCGACGCGAATGAAGTCGGCGAGCTCTTTCTGTTCGCTCTGAAGCGGTGTGACCATGATCGCCCTCCGGCGAAGGATCCTCATTGTAACGCAGCCGTCGTTGACGGATGTGGCGCGGGCCGCCTAACATCAAGGATCCATTCGCTTGAATAACGCTCAACGGTCTTTTGGTCTACGGACGTCGGTACACCAGCCATTCGTCATATCCGGCGTGCTGCCCGTCCCAGGTCCTCATCCATGCTGATACCAGGGTTCCTGTTCCTCGTCTTCCTGCAGACGCAAGCCCCGGCGCAGACGCCGCCCGCTGCAACCAACCCCCAGGTCGTTGTCGACACCTCGCTCGGGTCCTTCACGATCGAGTTGTTCCAGGACAAGTCGCCCGTCTCGGTCGAGAACTTTCTGCAATACGTCCACGACGGCTTCTACTCCGGCACGATCTTTCATCGCGTCGTCGCCGGCTATGTCGTACAAGGTGGCGGGTACACGCCGGACCTGACGGAGAAGCCGGCGCGTCCGCCGATTCAGAACGAAGCCACCAACGGCCTCAGCAATCAGCGCGGCACCGTGGCGATGGCGCGCACGCGTTTGGTACGGAGCGCGACCTCGCAGTTCTTCGTCAACGTCGCCGACAATCACCGGCTGGATCACACGGGCTACGCGCCCGATGATTTCGGCTACGCCGTCTTCGGCCGCGTGATCGATGGGATGGACGTCGTCGATCAGATCTCCAGGGTGCGGACGACGATCAAGGACGGCATGGAGAACGTGCCGATCGATCCGGTGATGATCAAGGGGATCACGGTGAAGCGGTGAGCCGGCCGCTTCTCGTCATCTTCCTCACCATCCTCGTCAACCTGATCGGCTTCGGGATCATCATCCCGCTGCTGCCGTTCTACGCGGAGACGTTCGGCGCGTCGCCGCTCGCGATCGGGCTGCTGTTCGCGTCGTTCTCGGTGTGTCAGCTGATCGCCTCGCCGTTTCTCGGCCAGTGGTCCGATCGCTGGGGGCGACGCCCGATTCTCATCTTCAGTCTCATCGGCACCGTCGTGAGCTTCGTCATGCTGGCGCTCGCGCACAGCCTCGCGCTCCTGTTCGTGGCGCGCGCCGTCGACGGTCTGTCCGGCGGCAACATCACGACGGCGCGCGCGTACATCGGCGACATCACGACGGAAGAGAACCGCGCGCGCGCGTTCGGCATGCTCGGCGCGGCGTTCGGTCTCGGATTCATCATCGGCCCCGGCCTCGGCGGATTGTTCGCGCGCATCAGCTACACCGCGCCGATCTGGGCCGCTGCGATCATCACCGTCGTCGCAACGGTTCTCGCATGGCTGTGGCTGCCGGAAACGGTGCATCGCGTCCATGCCGTCGCAGGGTCGCCATGGAAGGCGCTGCGCGACCTCGGGCACAGGCCGGCGCTTCGGCTGCTGTTCGCGATCGACTTTCTCTACTGGGGCTCCTTCGCCGTCTATCAGACGACGTTCGCGCTGTTTGGCGAGCGGCGATTTGGATTCGACGCGACGCACATCGGGTACCTGCTCAGTGCATTTGGATTTCTCGGGGTCGTCGTGCAGGGCGGATTCGTGGGCGCCGTCGTGCGGCGAATTGGTGAGCGGCGCACGCTGACCATCGGGCTGCTCTGCGCGGCGGCGGGCTGGGGCGGCAGCGCCATGACGCACTCGCTGTCCGTCTTCATCGCGCTGCTGGTGCCGGGCGCGATCGGGATTGGGTTCTGCAATCCGGCGCTGACGTCGCTCGTGAGCGGCGCGGCCGGGCGGCACGAGCAGGGACGCGTACAAGGGGCTGCCGGCGCGCTCGAGAGCCTGGGCCGGACGCTCGGTCCGGTGTGGGGCAACGGCGCGCTGCAGTGGTTCGGTGAAGGAACGGCGTACGGATCAGCGGCGCTCGTGCTGATCGGCACCGCAGTGCTCAGCACGCGATATCACGCGCGGGCGAGCTCCCGTTCGAGCCTCGATACCAGCCTGTCGAGTTGATCGACGACGGCGCGCACGGTGTCGGGCTGACTCAGATCGACGCCTGCCTTGCGCAGCTGCTCCATTGGATAGTCGTTGCCGCCCGAGCGGAGCAGCGTGAGGTAGCGCGCGCGCGCTTCCGCCACCGTGGCGCCGTCCCCCGTGATCTCCTGTGCGATCTTTGCGGCGGACGCGAAACACGTTGCGTATTGGTAGACGTAGTACGGCGAATTGAAGAAGTGCGGGATTCGCGCCCACGTGATCCCCGTCAACGCATTCATGTCGATCGCGTCGCCGTAGTAATCCTTCAGGAGCTGCGTGTACATCTCCGTCAGGATCTCGGACGTGATCGGCTGATCGTTTTCCGCGAGCCGGTGCGCGCGCAGCTCGTAATCCGCGAAGAGGACCTGCGTATAGAACGTGCCGGTGATGTTGTCGATCGCGTGCTGCAGCAGCACGATCCGTTCGGCCGGGTCCGTCGATCTCGCGAGCATGTACTCGAGCAGCAGCGCCTCGCTGAGCGTGGACGGCACCTCCGCGACGAAGATCGTGTAGTTCGAGTAGATGAACGGCTGCGTCTCGTGCGACAGAATCGTGTGCATCGAGTGGCCCATCTCGTGCGCCGTCGTGAACACGTCGTCCAGCGTATCGGTGTAGTTCAGCAGCATGTACGGGTGCGTCCCGTACACGGGCGCTGAGTACGCGCCCGAGCGCTTGCCATCGTTCTCGTAGACATCGATCCAGCGGCAGCCGAATCCCGTGCGCAGCCGCGCCTGGTAATCCGGGCCGAGCGGCGCGACGGAGTCGACGATCCAGTCGAGCACTTCCTCGTACTGATACTTCTTCTCGAAGGTCACGAGCGGAATCGAAAAGTCGTACACGTGGTACGACGGCACGCCGAGCATCTTCCGGCGCAGCCGATGGTATCGACGCAGCGGCTCGGTGCCCGCCCTCGTCGTCTCGATCAGATTTTCGACGACGGACGTCGGGATGTTGTCGCCGTGGAGCGCGGCGTCGAGCGTGCTGGCGTAGCCGCGTGCGCGAGACTGGAACAGGTCGCGCTGGCAGACGCCGTTGTAGAGCGCGGCGTACGTGTTGAGGTTGCCGCGATAGGTTTCGTGCAGCGCGGTGAACGCCTTTTCGCGGTCGCTCTGCTCGCGGCGGGTCGCGAGGATCGCGCGATACTGCCCATACGAGACGGTCACCGTCTCGCCGGTCGACAGCGTGATGGACGGAAATGTGGCGTCGGCCGTCGAGATCGCCCAGTACGAGTCGTTCGGTGAGGACGCCAGCCGGCTGGCGAGGGACATCAGGCGTTCGCCGGCTTCGTCGAGAACGTGCTCCTGCTGGCGGTAGAGATCTTCGATCGCGAAGCGATAAAGGCGGAGCGGCTCATCGCGATCCATCCATTCCCGCACCGTCTCGAGCGGAATCTGCAGCAGTTCGGGATTGAACCAGGATTCCGCCTGTTTCCAGCGCGCGAAGAGAATCTGCACCTGCTGCCGGCGCGCGTTGACGGTGTTGTCGCGCTGATCTTCGTCGTACTGCAGCGACGGGTAATACCACACGCGATACGCGAGCTGCCCGAGCTGCTCGGAGAGGCGGAACGCCTGTAGCAGACGATCAGGTCCCTGCGCCAGCGTACCCTTGAGGGCCGCATAGCGATCGACGCCCGCTTCGAGCTGCGTGTACGCCGCCTGCCACGCGTCCCAGCTCTCGAAGATGTCGGCAAGATTCCACTTGAAGCGTTCGGCGATGTCCTCGCGCCGCCGGCTTCTCGCCTGCGGAGCCTGCGCCACTGCGTCGGTCGTCATGAACTCACTATATCGCTACGAGTGCATCGTCGGACGTAGGGCGGCCCTTTCAGGCCCGCCTGCACTCGATTAGGATTTCGCCGGAGGTCGAGATGGGCCGCAGCAGACGCGGAGGCATTGGAAGCTGGTTCGAGCGATTTTCCACGACCGTGACCGTGTGGACGGGCAGCAGCACCGCGTTCGCCATCGCGTGCGCGACGATCATCGTCTGGGCGGCGCTGGGGCCGATCTTTCACTTCTCGGACACCTGGCAGCTCGTCATCAACACGGGCACGACGATCGTCACGTTCCTGATGGTCTTCCTGATTCAGCGGACGCAGAACAAGGACTCGCTCGCGTTGCAGTTGAAGCTGAACGAGCTGGTGGCTGCCATCGAAGGCGCGAGCAACCGGCTGATCGACGTCGAGGATCTCGGCGAGGATGAACTGCGCCTCCTGCACGAGTACTACTCGCGCCTCGCGAGGATGGCGAAGAAGGACGAGCGGCTCGGCGAGTCGCACTCCGTCGAGGAGGCCGAAGAGCGGCATACGTCGAAGGCCAGGACGCGGAAGAAGGGCGGCAAGCAGGTGTAAAGAGGTACCCTACGCCAGATCGCGCACGAACGATTGGACCGCATCGAGCACGTCCTTCATCACGTCCGCCTGCGTGCGGCCGGTGCGTGCCGGTACCTTGAACGAGTGGTCGCCTGAAGCCACTTCGTGGAGTACGCAGCCGCGGTTCAGGCGCGTGAGCAGCTCACGGATCTCCTCCGCGGTCCCAAATGCGTCGGCAGTTCCCTGGACGAACAGCATCGGCTGTGCGATCGCCGGCAAGTGCGCGTCGCGTCGCTGCTGCGGCTTGCCGGGCGGGTGCAGTGGGTAGCCGAGAAAGACGAGACCTGCGGCGGACGGGGTGATCGACGCCGCCACCTGCGACGCGATCCGTCCGCCCATCGACTTGCCGCCGATGAACAGCGGCAGCCTCCCGAACGCATCGTCCGCACGCGCGCGGTCGATGGCCTCCCGCCACGCAGCGTCCAGCACCGGCCCCTTGTCCGGAACCGTTCGTCCCATTGCGATGTACGGAAAGTCGAACGTTGCGGTAACGATACCGCGTGCGGCGAGTCCGCGCGCCGCCGCGACCATGAACGCGCTCTTCTGTCCCGCGCCTGCGCCGTGCGCGAGCACGAGAGCGGCGACGGGATTTTCCGTGCGATAGACTGACAGCCTGGCCTCGTATGGCACGTGACGATTATGGTCCGCGCAACGAAAGTTGCGCGCTACAACCCATGAAGACGCTGCTGTTTTCCATTCTCGCGCTCACGGTCGCGGTCGACGCCATAGCTCAACGGCTACCCGGCACCGCAATCCCTTCGCACTACGATCTCACGGTTGCCCCGGACCTAGCCGCCGCGACGTTCACCGGCGAAGAGACGATCGCGGTGGAGTTGCCAAAGCCGACCGAGCGCATCGTCCTGAACGCGGCCGAGATCACGTTCGAGCGCGTGACGGTCGAATCGAACGGCCGCACGCTGACGGCCACGACGTCTCTCGATCGCGGCCGCGAACAGGCGACGCTCACGGTGCCACAGCAACTCGCCGCGGGCGCTGCGACGATTCACATCTCATATCACGGCATCCTGAACGATCAATTGCGCGGCTTCTATCTCAGCAAGACGGCCAACCGCAGGTACGCGGTCACACAGCTGGAGGCGACTGATGCCCGCCGCATGTTTCCGTCGTTCGACGAACCGGCGCTCAAAGCCACGTTCTCGATCACGGCGGTCATCGACGCCGGGGACCACGCGATCTCGAACGGCGCCGTCGTATCGGACACGCCAGGACCGCCTTCGGGCAAGCACACCCTGAAGTTCGAGACCTCACCGAAGATGTCCACCTATCTCGTGGCGCTCGTCGTGGGGGATTTGGTGTGCCGCGAAGGGAGCGCGGACAGGATCCCGATCCGCGTCTGCGCGACACCGGAGAATCAAGGGCTTACCGGATTCGCGCTCGAGGCTGCCGAGAAGAACATGATGTTCTTCAACCAGTATTACGCGATCACGTATCCGTTCAAGAAGCTCGACGTCGTGGCCGTGCCCGATTTCTCCGCGGGCGCGATGGAGAACACGGCGGCGATCTTCTATCGCGAGTCTCTCCTGCTGGCCGACCCGAAGGACGTCACGCCGGAGACCAAGGAGAACATTGCCGAAGTCCTCGCGCACGAGATGGCCCATCAGTGGTTCGGGGATCTCGTCACGATGGCGTGGTGGGATGACATCTGGCTGAACGAGGGGTTTGCCAACTGGATGGCGACGAAGCCGCTCGAGCAGTGGATGCCGGAAGCGAACGCAAAGGTCAAGGAGGTCGGCGCGAACCAAGACGCGCTCGCGCTCGACGCGTTGCAGTCCACGCGGCCGGTCCATAAGAGCGCCTCAACTCGGGACGAGATCGACGAGCTGTTCGACGGCATCGCGTACGCCAAAGGAGCCGCGATTCTGAGGATGGTCGAACGGTACATAGGGAAGGACGCGTTCCGCGCGGGCGTCAACGGGTATCTGCAGCGGTTTCAGTACGGCAACGCAGCGGCAGAAGACTTCTGGGGCATGCTGGCGAAGACGAGCGGCAAGCCGGTCGACACGATCATGTCTGATTTCGTGAGGCAGCCGGGCGCCCCGCTGGTTGCCTTGAGAATCGCGTGCGCGAACGGCCATGCCGCCGTCATGCTCGGGGAGCGCCGCTACACCATGGCGGGGGAGGCGGCGGCCGCCAATCAGACGTGGCACGTGCCGGTCTGCCTCCGGATGCCAGACGGCAGCACGCGGTGCGACGTCATGACGAGCACCGCGGGCAACACGGTGGATCTGGGAGGGACGTGTCCCGCGTGGGTCATGGGCAACGCGGATGGCCTGGGTTACTACCGTGTCGAACACCCGGTGGAGATGATTCCCGTGCTTGCGAGGGACATCGGGAAGCTCACCGCCGGCGAGCGGCTCTCGCTGATTTCGGACGAATGGGCCATCGTGCGTGCCGGCCGTCATCGGATCGGTGCATGGCTGGACCTGGCGAGCGGGTTCAGCGGCGAGCGCGACCCCGACGTCATGTCGACGCTCGTCGAGCGGCTCGAGCAGATCGACGAGGATCTCACCTCGTCTTCCACGCGCGACGCATATCGCGCGTGGGTGCGCACGCTTCTCGCGCCCGCGCTTGCGGATCTTGGCTGGTCGGCAGCGCCAAACGAGCCGCCCGGCCGGCGGACGTTGCGCGCCCAGGTGCTGATCGCGCTTGGGAACGCCGGCGACCGGGCCGTGCTGAAGACCGCACGGGCAAAGATCGACGATCTGCTGCGCGACGCGTCGTCGATCGATTCGACGCTCCGCACACCGATCGTCTACATCGCAGCCGTGCATGGCGATGCGACGTTGTACGACACGTATCAGGACAGGTCGAGGAGCGCCGGAGATCCGGAAGAGCGATACCGGTTCCTGTACGCGCTGACGCGCTTCACCGATCCGCTGCTGGTCACGCGGACGATGAACTACGTGCTCTCGCCGGAGGTGCGGACGCAGGATGCCAAGCTGCTGGTCTCGGCGATGATCCGCAACGAGGACACGCGCGCGCAGGCGTGGGAGCTGCTGCAGCAGCATTGGGACGATCTGCAGAAGAAGGCGGGCGAGAGCACGTCGAACGGAAGCATCGTGGCCGCGGCCGGCACGTTCTGCGACGCCGATGGCGCGCAGCAGGTCGATCGGTTCTTCTCCGCGCACCCGGTGCCTGACGCGGCGCGTACGCTGCAACAGGCGAAGGAGCGTATCCACTCGTGCGTCGCGCTTCGCGACGCCGAAGCTCCGCATCTCGCCGCATGGCTGGAGGCACATCGATGAGGAAACGCGCGTTCTGGATGTTCGCGGTGCCGATTGCCGCCGCGATGGCACTGTGCGATGCGGGTCTGCGGGCCGCTGCCGCCGGACAGTCGGAGGCGCCTGCAACGAGCAGGTCGGGCATCGAGCTGGAGTCGCTCGACAAGACCGCGAACCCGTGCGCGGATTTCTATCAGTTCGCGTGCGGCGGCTGGATGGCGAAGCACCCGATTCCCGCCGATTTGCCCCAATACAATCGCTTTCAGGAGCTCCAGGATCGCAACAACGCAATCCTGCGCGACATCCTCGAGACGGCCGCGAAGCCGGAGAGCGACGCCGGCATGCGCCAGATTGGCGACTACTACGCGACCTGCATGGATCGCCAGACGATTGACTCGAAGGGGCTGACGCCGCTGAAGCCGGAGCTGGACAGCGTTGCCGCGCTGCAATCCACGGCGGATCTGCCCGCGCTCATCGGCCACCTGCACACCCTCGGCTACGGCGTCTTCTTCGGCTTCGGCGCGGCGCCGGACTTCAAGGATGCGTCGCAGTACATCGCCACGTTCGGGCAGGGCGGCATGGGCCTCCCCGATCGCGACTACTACCTGAAAGACGACGAGAACTCGAAGAAGGTGCGCGAGGGCTACGTGGCGCACGTGACGCAGATGCTGCAGCTTGCCGGCGATGCGCCTGAACAGGCCGCGGCAAGCGCCAAGACGGTGATGCAGATCGAAACCGAGCTCGCGCGCCACGCGCTCGACCGCGTCAGCGTCCGCAACCCGACGAACATCTATCACAAGATGTCGATCGACGAGGCGCGGAAGCTGATTCCCTCGATCGATCTCACCGCATATCTGAAGGCGGCAGAGGCGCCGCAGGTGGCTGCCGCGAACGTGACCGAGCCGGATTTCCTCGAGGGGCTCGACGCGGTGCTGTCGTCCACGCCGATCGCGGATCTGAAGACGTATCTGCGGTGGCACCTCATTCACGGGCAATCGCAGGTGCTCCCCACAGCCTTCGACGAGGAGACCTTCAATTTCTACGGCCGCACGCTCACCGGCGCGAAGGAGCAGCGCCCGCGGTGGAAGCGCTGCGTGGACGCCGTGGACTCGGATCTCGGCGAGGCGCTCGGCAAGGTGTACGTCGAGCGCACGTTCGGCGCGGAAGGCAAGGAGCGCACGCTTCGTATGGTGCAGGCGATCGAGAGCGCCCTGGACGCCGACATCAAGGAGATCTCCTGGATGTCGGACGAGACGAAGAAGCAGGCCGCGGTGAAGCTGCGCGCGG
>JAICSD010000438.1 GCA_025937075.1 Vicinamibacteria bacterium
CCGCATCGCCTTGACCTGCGCGGAGCCGCCGACGCGCGAGACCGAGTTGCCGACGTTGATCGCGGGGCGCACGCCCTGGTGGAACAGGTCCGACTCGAGGAAGATCTGTCCGTCCGTGATCGAGATGACGTTCGTCGGAATGTAAGCTGACAGGTCGCCCGCCTGCGTTTCGATGATCGGAAGCGCCGTCAACGAGCCGCCGCCCAGCTCCTTCCGCAGCTTCGCCGCGCGCTCGAGGAGCCGCGAGTGCAGATAGAAGACGTCGCCGGGGTACGCCTCGCGCCCCGGCGGGCGCCGCAGCAGCAGCGAGATCTCGCGATACGCCTGCGCGTGCTTCGAGAGATCGTCGTAGATGCACAGCGCGTGGCCGCCTTTGTCGCGGAAGTATTCCCCCATCGTGCACGCGGAGTAGGGGCTGATGTAGAGGAGCGGCGCGGGATCGGACGCGGCGGCGGCCACGACGATCGTGTACTCCATCGCCCCGGCCTCCTCGAACGTCCGCATGACCTGCGCGATCGTGGACTGCTTCTGTCCGATCGCGTTGTAGATGCAGACGACGTTCTGCCCCTTCTGGTTGATGATCGTGTCGACCGCGACGGCGGTCTTGCCGGTCTGCCGGTCGCCGATGATCAGCTCGCGCTGACCCCTGCCGATCGGCACCATCGCGTCGATCGCCTTCAGCCCCGTCTGCATCGGCTCCTTGACGGGCTGCCGATCGACAACGCCAGGCGCGAGCCGTTCGATCGGCATCGACTCCTTCGAGACGATCGGGCCCTTGCCGTCGATCGGCTGTCCCAGGGCGTTGACGACGCGGCCGACGAGCTCATGGCCGACCGGCACCGAAATGATGCGGCCCGTGCGCTTGACGGTGTCCCCTTCGCGAATCTCGGAGTAGTCGCCCAGCAGCACGGCGCCCACGCTCTCCTCTTCGAGGTTGAGCGCGATGCCGTAGATGCCGTGCGGGAACTCGAGCATCTCGCCGGCCATCGTGTTCTCGACGCCGTGGACGCGCGCGATGCCGTCGCCGACCGAGACGATCGTGCCCACCTCGGCGACGTTGACGTCAACCGCGTAGCTGCCGATCTGGTCGCGGATGATCTTGGAGATTTCTTCTGCTTTTAGGTCCATCGTTCAACTCGCTCTGTCACGCTCACTCCGCCGCGGCGATCAAACTCTCCTTCATCTTCTCCAACTGCGTCGCGACGCTGCCGTCGTACACGAGGCTGCCAAGCTTCGCGACGACGCCGCCGATGATGGCAGGGTCGACGTTGGGCTGCAGCACGACGCGGCGTCCCGTGAGACGGCCCAGGCTGTCTTCGAGCGCCCGCAGGCGATTCGCGTCCAGCGGGACTGCCGTCGTGACCCCGCCGCGAACCACCTTCTGGTAGTCCAGCACCCGTTCGTCGTACGCGTCAGCCACGTCCGGCAGCAGCGCCACGCGATCGCGATCGGCGAGGAGCAGCAAGAGCTTGGCAAGCGGCGCCGAGATCGGCCCGATCCGATCCAGGAGCGCCTTCACGAGACCATGCTTGCGCGCGGCGGGAATCGCGGAATTCCCGAAAACGTTCCAAAGCGCTTCGTTGCCGCGCACGAGATCCGCGAACTGGCGCAGCTCCCCCTGGACCTGCTCGGGCGATCCTTCCGCGAGCGCAACGTCGAACAACGCCCGTGCGTACCGTCTCGCCGCCGCACGCGCCGTCATTGCGCGGCTCCGGTGAGCTGCGCCGCGTAGCGATCGACCAGACGCGCCTGATCGTCCGGCGTCATGGTCCGCTTGATGCGCTCCGAGGCGTTGGAGACGGCAAGCGTGGCGGTCTGCTCGAGGATCTGCCGGCGCGCCACGCGGTAATGCATCTCGATCTCGCGGCGTGTGTGCTCCAGCAGCCGCTGGCGTTCGGCTTCGGCGGCCTGCTCGATCCGCTGCCGCTCTGCCGCGATCTCCTCCGCACCGCGCAGCTCGAGCGCCTCGAGCTCGGATGGCAGCGATTTCAGCTTCGCCTGAATGCCGGCGAGCCTCTGCGACGCCTCCTCGCGCATGGCGGCCGCCGCGACGAGATCCTCGCGAACGCGCGAGATCCGCGACGACAGGTACGTGGCGAGCGGCGATTTCAGGAAGTACACGAGGACGGCGACCAGAACCGCGAAGTTGAAGACCTTCGCGATCGTTGCGAACCACCCCGATTCGTGCTCCTCACCTTCTTCGGGTGCGTGGGCGGCTGCGTCAGCAGGCGCGGCCGCCTGGGCGTGAGCGGGTGCATCGGTGGCCGCGGGTGCCTGTTGGGTGCTCGCCGCAACCGGAAGAGTAAACGCGAGCAACAGCAGCGCACACGCACACCCGCACGCGCGCGCAGCGATTCGGCTGATCGAACAGTCGGATCTCATCAGGGAGCGGTCAACCTTCACTGGAAACGTGCCGGGGTCAGGACGCCTGACGGCCGAGGATTCGCTCGGCGGCGGCAGCGCCCAACGTCTGGGCGTCCTCTGCGAGCCGGCGCCGCGCTTCGGCTGCGTCGGCGTCCAGGCGCTTGACGGCCTCGTCCACCGCCGCTTCCGCCTGCGCACGCGTTTCGGCGACGATCTCGGCGCGACGCCCCATTGCCGCCCGCCGCATCTCGTCCATCTCGCGATAGATCTCCGCCCGCGCGGCGGTCGTCTTGCGATCGAACTCGTTCGCGGCAGCCTGCGCCTCGGTCGCGGACCGCTGCGCCAGCACACGCGCCGATTCAATCGCTTCTTCGCGCTTCCGAATGACCTCGAGCACCGGGCGCAGCAGCAGCCGGTCGATGACGACCGTCAGCACCAGCACGAGGACGATCACCCAGATGACGGACAGGTTGGGGAGCACGGGACGTCAGCAGACCTCGATCGTTCAGCCGCACATCTCGCCGGCTGGACAAAATATCAATTTATACCATCTTCGAGGGACGCCCCTCAACCATGCAGGTATCCTACCGGAGGCGCACGGCATAGCTCGCGCGCGGCGTCACCTCGCCGACAACCCAGGCGCTCACACCTGCTGTGGACAACGCCGCCGTTGCCTCGGGCAGGGCGGACGCGGCGATCGCCGCGAGCAGACCGCCTGAAGTCTGCGGATCGAAGAGCATCTGGACGCGCCGCGGATCACCGGCATGGTCGATCGCGACTCCGCCAGCGAAGTGCTCGCGATTCGTGCGGCCGCCGCCCGGCGTGTTGCGCTCCACCAGGTCGAGCACGGCGGGGAGCAGCGGCACGCTCTCGACGTCGATGTCGATCGAGCAGCCGCTCGCGTTGGCGATCTCCGTCGAGTGACCGATGAGGCCGAATCCGGTGATGTCCGTGCATGCGTGCACCGCGTCCTCGGTCAGGCCGGCGAGCGCTTCGGCCGCCGCACGGTTGAGCGTCGTCATCATCTGAATCGCCGTGTCCACCGCGTCGGCAGGGGCGCGCTGGAACTTGATCGCCGTGGCGATCACGCCGGTGCCCACAGGCTTCGTCAGGACGAGCCGATCGCCTGGCTGGGCGCCGGAATTGGTCCAGATCCGCTGCGGATCGATCTCGCCCGTGACGGCATACCCGAACTTGATCTCCGAATCCTGAACGGTATGGCCGCCGAGCAGCGCGACGCCCTCCGTCTGCAGCACCTGGAGACCGCCGCGAAAGATGTCCGCGAGGAGCGCCGGATCCGCGTCCTTCGGAAATCCCGCAATCGCGAGCGCCGTCAACGGCCGGCCGCCCATCGCGTAAACGTCGGAGAGCGCATTCGCCGCGGCAATCCGTCCGAAGGTCAAGGCATCGTCCACGACCGGCGTGAA
>JAICSD010000181.1 GCA_025937075.1 Vicinamibacteria bacterium
CTGCGCGCTGCAGTTGACCTCGATGTTCCCGAACCTCGTCGTCGAGAACTTCTATCGCAAGACGCAGAATTCGATTGACGCAGGGAAGACGCAGGCGCCGTACGGCTACGTGATACCCGTGGCCCGGGACATGACGCGCGTGGCCCCGCTCGTCAACATGCTGCGCGCGCAGCGGATTGAGGTCGGGCAAGCGGCCGCGGAAACCAAGACCGCCGACGGCACGTTCCCAGCCGGTTCGTACGTCGTCAAGCGCGATCAACCCTACGGCCGTCTCGCGAAGAACCTGCTCGAGCGTCAGACGTACCCCGACGTCAACCTCACCACCTACGACGACAGCGGGTGGACGATGGGGCTCGCGATGATGACGGAGGTGAAGGAGATCAAGGACAAGTCGATCCTCGACGCGAAGGTCGCTCCGGTCGACACGGCTGTCGTGCGCGGCAAGGTCACGGGATCCGGACCGGTGCTCGCGGTGGCGCACTACGGATCGACGAACATGGTGGCGCTTCGGTATCGGCTGAAAGACGTGCCGATGAAGATCGCGGAGAAGCAATTTACCGTTCGCGGCGTCGAATTCCCCGCGGGATCCTTCATCGTGCTGCCGCCTGCTGACGTCTCGCCAGTACGCGCGGCTGTCGAAGGTCTCGGCCTCACGGCTGCGGCCCTGACGGGGACGCCGGATGTTCCCATGCATGACGCGGACGTGCCGCGCGTCGCGATCTATTCCGCGTGGAACGCGACGCAGGAAGCCGGCTGGGTGCGCTTTGCATTCGACAAGTTCGGCATTCCCTACGAACTGATATTCAAGGAACGGTTGAAGCGAGGAAACCTTCGCGACGACTACGACGTCATCGTCATGCCGACGCAGACGGCGACGCGTCAGGCAATTTTCGCGCCTCCCGCCGAAAAGCCCGTTCCGTACATGCGGAGCGAGAAGTACACGTTTCTCGGCATGTACGGCGAATCGCCCGACATCAGCGGCGGCATGGGAGGCGCAGGCGTGGAGGCGTTCGCGAAATTTCTCGACGGGGGCGGGACGCTCATCACGATGGGGGAGGCGTCGAGATTTCCATCCGAGCTCGGCTTCGTCCGCTCCGTGGATGCGAGCGGTTCGACGTCCGCACAGTTCTACGCGCCCCGTCCGATCGTGAACGCGGAAATCCTGAAGCCGGATCATCCGGTGTTCTACGGCTACACGGACAAGATCATCCCGATCAAATATCTCGGTGGGCCGCTGATCAGCGTTGCTGCCGCGGATCAAGGCACCGTGCTCGGACGGTACGTCGGTGGCGATGGGGCGGTGCTCAGCGGCGTGATGCGCGGCGCCGACGAGATTCGCGAAAAGCCATTCGCGCTCGACGTCCCCGGCGGCTACAGCGGCAACGGGCGCGTGATCATGTTCGCGACGAACCCGATCTACCGCTGGCAGAACCACGGCGAGTTCAACATGGTCTTCAACGCCCTGTTGAACTGGAACGACAAACCCGCCACCACATCTACTCCCAAGACCACCTCGTCCGACGCGCAGAAGTAATCGCGGTTTGGTCCTTGCACCGCGTATGTCCATCTGGTGGCCTTCCGGCTTCAGGCGGAAGAAGCCACGCGAGTCGAGCTACGAATGAGGGAGAAGGTCATGAAAGCGAACATCGTGATTGCCACCGCCGCCGCATGCACCCTTGGGGTCGGCACAGCGGCGCAATCGCCATCGCCGCAGAGCTCCGCCGGAACGGGAACGGATGCGGTGACGGTCAGCGGCTGCATCCGCCCCGGCGCCGACCCAGGCCAGCCGGAGAGCGCCGCCACCGCGGCGGCAGGACCGCAATTCATCCTGTCGAGCCCGGCCATGGGGACAGCGCGAGCCATATCGCCGTCCATGGGAACGAACGTTCCGCCTGCGAGCCCCGCGACCGGATCGGTAGCCGGCGCGCCGGCGGGCACGACACCATCCGCGGCAACGCCGGCGCCGGCACCTGCGCCAACGACACCATCACCGACGACACCATCACCGACGACACCCGCGACCCCGCCGTCCAGCCCGGTCGCCGGCACACCGCCGTCGCAGACGCCGCCGACGAATGCGCCTCCAGGAACCTCTCCGGCCGGAACGACGCCGGCAATCAGCGCGCCCTCGACAACGCCGGGCGCCGGTGCCGTCGGCACGACAGGCGTCACCGGAACCGCGACGAATCAGCCGAGCGGCTATCGATTGGCTGGAGGACAGGATCTCCAGCAGTTCGTCAACCAACAGGTGGAGATCCGTGGGACGTTCCAGGACACGACGACGGCAGGCGCGTCCGCAGCGCCCGCGGGAACAGCGACCGCACCTGCAGCCGCGGGAGCGGCGCAGACGCCGATGCGTACGCTGCGCATCACGTCGGTCCGCCGGCTGGGCGTATGCTGTCAGTAGTAAAGGGACGGGGGCCTGAACGGCCCGCGCCAGGATCGTGGGGCGGCCTTCAACGGCTGCCCAACACGCCATCCGCTTCGGCGCGTGCGGCGTCGACCGCCTTCTTCAGCACCGCATAGCGTTCGACCGCGTCGCGCCCGATCTTCTGATCCGCGCCGCTCGTCATCCCCGCCAGATACGTGACCTGGGCCTGCAGGCCAGGCTTGCCGTAGCGCACCGGTTCGGTGAGCAGCGTGGACGCGAGCGCATCCACGCGCTTCGCCATCTCCGCATCTCCTCCGTTCCGGAGCCGCTGCTGCGCGCTGCGGACGCGCGCCGCCAGCGCGTTCACGTCGTCGACCAGATCGTGCATGCGCATGTCGTGCGCGAACTGTTCCTGCAGATCCGCCTCCGTCACGCCGCGCGCAGCGATGCGAGGATCGATCAACACGCGGAGCGGCTGCGTGAACGTTGCGCCGTCGACCGCCAGTCGCACGCGGTATTCGGCCGGCGGCATGCCGACGCCGTTCTGGTGGCGCACATCCCAGACGAACCGGTTGATCCCGGCGTCCTTCGTCACCCGCGGCGGTGGCTCGGTGCGTCCCCGTCCGCCTGATGCCTCGGGATCAGCTTGTTCTTCCGCCGTGTCGCTCCCGCCGCGTCCCCCGCGACGTTCCGTCGGGCGAGCGTCGCTGCTATACGAGCTCACGACGTGACCCGCCGCGTCGAGGATCTCGATCGTCACGGCGCCCGCCGGAATGGCCGGCAGGTAATAGTTCACCATCGGTCCGAGCCGTTGCGGCTCCCTTCGCGTGCGATAACCATCGCGAGGAGCGAACAGCCACACGTCCTCCGCGGTCGGGTAGCGCGCAGCGTCAGTTGCGCGGCTCACCGGTGGCGTCAACTGATGCAGCACGCTGAGGTCGTCCAGGATCCAGAACGAGCGTCCCTGCGTTGCGACAACGAGATCCTTGTGATGCACTTTGATGTCGGTGACGGGCACGTTCGGCAGATTGAGCTGGAACGGCTGCCAGTCGGCGCCGTTGTCGAACGAGATGAAGAGCCCGAACTCGGTGCCGGCGTACAGCAGCCCTTCGCGATCCGGATCCTCGCGAACGACGTGCGTCGGCCAGTCCGATGGAATCCCGTTCTTCCCCGTCGTCAGCCGCGTCCAGGTGCGGCCGTAGTCGTCCGTGCGATAGATGTACGGTTCGAAGTCGCCGAGCAGGTATCGGTAGACGGCGAAATACGCGGAGCCGCGCCGGTGGGGCGACGGTTCGATGTACTGCACGCGTCCGCCGGACGGAAGATCCTTGGGCGTGATCGTCGTCCACGTCTTTCCATTGTTCCGCGTGATGGAGAACGGGCCGTCGTTCGATCCCGCCCAGATGACGCCGCGCTCGAGCGGCGACTCGGCGATGGCGTACAGCGTACTGTAGAACTCCTCGCCGGTGACGTCGCGTGTGATCGGTTCGCCACTCACGCCCTGGCAGCAGTCCGGATGCGCCGTGAGATCGGGTGAGATCTTCTCCCAGGTGACGCCCTTGTCGCGCGTGCGGTGCACGAACTGCGATCCGTAATAGAGGACGTCGGGATCGTGCGGTGAGACCGCCATCGGCGACACGCGCTGCATGCGGTAGATGAGATCGCCCGCGGGATTGCCATACAACGACTGCGCGCCAATCCAGTAGTTCTGTTCCTGACCCGTCGTCAGATCCATCACGCTGAACTTGCCCTTGCAGGATCCGTAGACGATGTCCGGATCGCGAGGGTAGGGCATGATTGGACCCGTTTCGCAGCCCGGGCCAGCGCGCCAGTCATCGCGCTCATACGGATCGGCAACGCTCGACGTGATGATCGTCGTGCTGTCCTGCTGCGCGCCGTACACCTTGAACGGAAACTGATCGTCGACCCAGACGCCGTAGATCTCCGCCGTCGGCTGATTGAGCTGCGTGGACCATGTGCGGCCTCCGTCCGTCGATACGTTCGCGCCGCCGTCATTGGCCTGAACCATCACCGTGCCGTCCTTCGGATTGATCCAGATGTCGTGGTTGTCGCCGTGCGGCGTTCGCATCAGCGTGAACGTCCGGCCGCCGTTCGTGGACTTGAAAAAGCTCTCGGCTCCCGCGTACACGACGTCGGCGTTCGTGGGATCGGCGCCGAGCGTCACGTAATAGAACGGTCGCTGGATGAGCGCGCCGTCCGAGTTCACCATCGTCCATGTCTGGCCGGCGTCATCCGATCGGTAGAGACCTCCGCCCGGCTGTGCCTCGATGAGGGCGTACACGCGGTTGGGATTCGCAGCGGTGACGGCGAGGTTCGCCTTTCCGATCAGGCCGGTTGGGAGACCTGCCGTCATCTTCGTGAAGTGGTCGCCGCCGTCGGTGCTGCGGTAGAACCCGCCGTCGCGCGAGCCGCTGATGATCGTCCACGGTTTGCGCTCGAGGCGTGACATCCACGCGTACACGACATTCGGGTTCCCGGGCTGTACCTCGAGATCCATCGCGCCGACGCTGTCGGACACGAACAGCACGTTCTTCCACGTCTTGCCGCCGTCGACCGACTTGAAGATGCCGCGCTCGGGATTGGACTTGAACGCGTTTCCTTGCGCCGCGACCCAGACGATTTCGGGATTGGAGGGATGTATGCGCAGTGCGCCGATCTGGCCTGCGTCGTACAGGCCGGCGAAGGTCCAGGTCCGACCGCCATCGAGCGTTTTGTAGACACCGCGTCCTGTCGACACGTTGCTTCGCACGTCGTCGGATCCGGTTCCCAGATAAATGATGTTGGGATCAGAATCCGCGACCGCGACGCTGCCCGTCGAGCCCAGCGGTACTTTGCCGTCGGTAATTGGTTCCCACGTTACGCCGGCATCGGTCGTGCGAAACAATCCGCCGCTCGCGACGCCCATGTAGAAAGTTCGAGGCTGCGATGGAACGCCGGTCACCGTCGTCACGCGTCCCCCGCGCGATGGCCCGATGAGACGGTACCGGAGACCGCTGAAGAGCGCAGGATCGATGCGGGCCGCTGCCGCCACGATGTGGCGCGAGGGACGAGGCGTTTGTGGATTCTGGACGGCGGCGACAGCAGCGGTCGCGATGATGGCGGAGACGAATCGAAGCGTCATTGTGCGGTGATCTTACTGCCAGCGGGCTTGGCGCTTGCATGAGCGTCGATACACACCACCGGGATTGTCGATGGATCCATCCGACCCACTCGATGCTCAACAGATTGTCGTGGAGTACGCGCGCGTGCTCGAGCGCGATATCGATGAGCAGCGTCATCCCGCGCGGATCGATTCGCTCCCCTTCTCCAAGCCAGTGATCCAAGAAGCCATTCGCACGTCTGTCACGCATTTATTGTTCAGCGGCCAGCTCACAGCGGAACTGCGGGACTACTTCGAGACCGCGTACACCTCGCTCGCGGAATATCTCGATCCGGAGCTCGTGGCGTTGATGACCGAGTACCGCCGGTCCGCCGAGCAGTTGAGCGCCGAGCCCGCTGCAGTCCGCGATCGGACATCGACGGCGGCGTGGCGAACGGTTGCCGAAACCAGCGCGCTCGCCGGCGAAGTCGCGCGCGCGACAAGCCTCGAAGTGGAGAAACTGAAGACCGAATTTCTGGAGCTCGTTCGTTCGGCATAACCAAGCACGGCGGCTTCGAACGCCTCCGGCCGTCGCGTCCGGAAGTGTTTGTGTTCCGAACGTCTACGTATGTCCTTGATACAGGCCCCCGACCATGACCCCTTAGTCCCTCGGACGGATGGAGGTACGAAATGGATGCGGCCCACGATCACGCAACTCTGCCCGCAGCGCCGCTGCGCCTGAAATCGAAAGCGGAACTCGAACAGGAAATCGAACGTCGCGTGCAGGCCGAGCGGCGCCGTCTCGAAGCCGAGGCGGCCCGCTGCGGACGCGCGCATTTCCATCGACCGCTCGAACGGCCGTTCACCGCCGCGGAGCGCGATCGCGTCACGATCCTCTTCGGCGGGCTCACGTGGAAGCACGAATCGCTCATTCGCTCGGCATTCGAGTCGGCGGGCTACACAGTCGAACTGCTGCCCACCCCTGATGTCGCGGGCTTCCAGCTCGGTAAGGAGTTCGGGAACAACGGTCAGTGCAACCCGACCTATTTCATGACGGGGCACCTGATCAAATACCTGCAGGGGCTCGAAGCGAAGGGGCTCACCCGCCAGCAGATCGTCGACAACTACGTGTTCTTCACTGCCGGCTCGTGCGGGCCGTGCCGCTTCGGCATGTACGAAGCGGAGTACCGGCTTGCCGTCGAGAACGCCGGGTTCCGCGGCTTCCGCATCCTGCTCTTTCAGCAGGACGATGGGATCAATGCGGCGTCGGGCGAAGCTGGGCTCAAGTTCACCGTCGATTTCGGCCTCGGCGCGTTCAACGCGCTGAACTTCGGCGACGTGCTCAACGACGTCTGCTGCCAGATTCGGCCCTACGAAGTGCGGGCGGGCGAGACCGAACGCGTATCGAAGGAGATGATGGCGCAGCTGTCGGCGGCCATTCGCGATCGCCGCATGTTCCACGTCTCCGATCGGGCGCCCGGCTGGCTCGCGACGCGCATCCTCGCGAACCGCACGGCCGAGGGCATCACGCACACCGCAGGCAAGATCGTCGACCACTTGTGGGGCAAACAAACCACGGACGCGCTCCACAGCGCGCGCGAACGGCTCGCGCAGATCGAGGTCGATCGGCTGCGCGTGAAGCCGCTCGTGAAGGTCACGGGCGAGTTCTTCGCGCAGACCACGGAGGGTGACGGCAACTTCCACATGTTCCAGTTCCTCGAGCGCGAGGGCGCGGAAATCAAGGTGGAACCGATTGCCAACTGGATTCTCTATCTGCTGTGGCAGGCGAAGGCGCACCACCGCGATCGCAGATGGCTCGACGTTCAGAAGCCGCCGGCGTGGGCGCTGCACCAGCGGGCGCTCGCGGAGCTCGAGTTCCGGCAGAAGCAGCTGTTCTTCGGCATCGGCGAGGGCTTGTACGCGCACCTGTACCGGCGCGCGATCAAAGGGCTCGGCGGCATCGCCCACGAGCTGCTGGACATGCAGGAGCTCGCGCGGCTCGCGCAGCCGTACTATCACCGGTTCGCGCGCGGCGGCGAAGGGCACCTGGAAGTAGCCAAGAACATCTACTACACCGTCCACAAGAAGGCGCACATGGTGCTCAGCCTGAAGCCGTTCGGCTGCATGCCATCGACGCAGTCGGATGGCACGCAGTCGGCGGTGATGAATCATTTCAAGGACATGATCTTCCTGCCGATCGAGACATCCGGTGAAGGGGAGATCAACGCGCACAGCCGCGTGCAGATGGCGCTCGGCGAGGCGAAGGCGAAGGCGAAGCGCGAATTCCAGCAGGTACTCGAATCGACGGGGAAGCGGCTCGAAGACATTCAGTCGTACGTGTCCGATCGTCCCGAGCTTCGGCGCCCGTTCTACAAGGTGCCGCACGTGCCCGGCGTCACCGGCACGGCAGCGAACTTCGTCCTGCACGTCAGCGATCTGATGGATCGCCGGCGTCCGCTCTCGATCGTGGCGCGGCCCTTCGTCGTGGCGCGGCCCTTCAAGGGCCGCGAGCAGGAGCAGGTGTAGCGATGTCCGCCCAACTGCTCCTCGGCATCGACGTCGGGTCGACGACTGTCAAGGCCGTCGCGGTCGACCCGGCGACCGACGGCATCCTCTGGTCCGACTACCAGCGCCACGAAACGAAGCAGCCGGAGAAGACGCTCGAGTTCCTCGGCCGTCTCGAAGCGGATCTCGGCATCGCGGACGACAACTGCCGCGCGTTCATCACGGGATCGGGCGGCAGCAACATCGCGCCGCTCATCGGCGCGAAGTTCGTCCAGGAGGTGACGGCTGTCTCGCTCGCGGTGGAGAAGCTTCACCCGGAAGTGCATTCCGTCATCGAGCTGGGCGGCCAGGACGCGAAGATCATC
>JAICSD010000442.1 GCA_025937075.1 Vicinamibacteria bacterium
ATGCCTCGTCCCACTGGTGCTGCTCTTCGTACAGCTTCTCGAGGTTCGACAGTGCGTACTGGTTCTGCGGGTCGAGCCGGAGGACTTCCGTGAACGCCTCGATTGCACGATCGACGAACCCGCCGCGGCGGTAGTCGAGGCCGAGGCAGAGCAGCACGTTCGCGTGTTCCAGCTTGCGCAGGTTCGGCCGCTGCAGCAGGGTCTGGTGCTCCTGAATCGCGCGGCCGACCTGGCCCTTCTCGCGATACAGGTTGCCGAGAATGAGGTGGATCTCGAGCGAATCCCCGGCGGCCTGCGCCGCCTTGCTCAATTCGTCGATTGCCGGATCAATCTGGCTCGCGACGAGGAAATTCAGGCCGAGCATGTAGTGCGGGGACTCGCGGGCGCGACGGCGATCGATCCAGACGCCGTCCTGGAGCTTGTAGCGTTCCCAGGCCTTGCCGGCCGCGAGGCCGGCGAGAAGAGCGATGAGAGATCCCAGCAGAACGAACGAGGTCATCAGGAGTCGAGGTACTCGGCGACTGCCTCGGGCCAGACGCCCTGGAGCTGCAGCACGTGCTCGATCAGTTCCCGGGCGGCTCCGTGGCCGCCCGGCCTCGAGCTCACCCAGTCTACACAGCGGCGGACGTCGGGAGCGGCATCGGCAGGCGCGGCGGAGAATCCGGCGCGGCGCAGCACCGGCAGATCCTGCAGATCATCTCCCATGTACGCGATCTCGTCATCCGGCCGTCCGGCGTCGCGGGCGATCTGCTCGTACGCGGCGAGCTTGTCGCTCGCGCCCTGCACGACGAGCGCGATCCCGAGCTGAGCGGCGCGCCGCGCCGTCGCCTCGGATGTGCGAGCCGAAAGCAGCCCGACGGTGAAGCCGGCGCGCTGCGCCCACACGATGCCCGCGCCGTCGCGGATGTGGAACGCCTTCGATTCAGTGCCGTCCTGGTGGAGGAGGATCGTGCCGTCGGTCAGCACGCCGTCAACGTCGAAGAGCAGGAGGCGGATCCGTCGGGCATCACGCGGCATGCGTCAGATCATCTGCGTGCGCCACAGATCGTGCAGGTGAATGACGCCTTCGACGATGCGCCGCGCATCGATGACGACGACCGAGGTGATCTTGCGCGTTTCCATGACCCGGAGCGCTTCGACCGCGAGAGCATCGCGCGGAACCGTGACCGGGTTCGTCGTCATGACCTCGGCGGCCGTCAGCGCCAGCACGTCGCGCGTCAGCTGTGTGGCGGCCGCCTGGTCCGCGCCGCCTGCGGCCCGATCCATGAAGAGGCGCCGGAGGTCACCGTCCGTGAACACGCCGGCGAGGCGGCCGCGCTCGTCGACGACGCACGTCATGCCGAGACGCTTGCTGGACATCTCGTGGATGATCTCCGGCATGCGGGCGGCCAGCGGCACGCGCGGCGCCGCCTCGCCGCCGTGCATGACGTTCTCGACGCGCATCAAGCGCTTCCCGAGCTTGCCACCCGGATGCAGCGACGCGAAATGCTCTTCGCGAAAGCCCTTCCGGACGAGCAGCGTCATCGCAAGGGCATCGCCAAGCGCCAGCGCCGCGGTCGTGCTCGCGGTCGGCACGAGGTTCATCGGACACGCCTCCTCCGCGACGCTGCAGTCGAGCGACACATCGGCTGCGCGAGCCAGCGTCGAGGCCGGGTTGCCCGTGACGGCTATGAGCCGAGCGCCGATCCGTCGGATCGATTCGAGCAGCCGAAGGAGTTCCTCCGTCTCGCCGCTGTGCGACAGCGCCATCACGACGTCGTCCTCACGGATGGCGCCGAGATCGCCGTGGGTGGCCTCGGCCGGGTGGAGGAACCACGCGGACGTGCCGGTACTGGACAGTGTGGCGGCGAGCTTCCGGCTGATGATCCCCGACTTGCCCATGCCGGTGACGATGACGCGCCCTTTGCAGTCGAACAGGAGCTGAACCGCCTGCTCGAACGCGGCGTCGAGCCGATCGCGGAGCGCGAGGATCGCGTCGGCTTCGATGCGGAGCACCTTGCGCGCGAGATCGAGAGCGATGGCGGTGTCGGGCATCATGCGTTCACACGCAGTTCGGCATTCGACGCCTCACGGACGATCGCGTGAATGCGAACGAGGCGGTCCAGCAGCGCCGGCAGCAGATCCAGGCGCAGCGCGTTCTGCGCATCGCTCTTGGCGACGGCCGGGTTCTCGTGAACTTCCATGAAGACGCCGTCGACGCCGGCGCCGACGCCGGCGGACGCGAGCGGCTCGATGAACTCCGCCTGACCCGCGGTGATGCCGTCGCCGGCACCTGGGAGCTGCAGGCTGTGCGTGACGTCGTACACCACCGGATGTCCCAGCGAGCGGAGCAGCGGGAACGACCGCATGTCCACCACCAGGTTGTGGTAGCCGAAGCTCACGCCCCGCTCGGTCACGATCACGTTCGGATTGCCGCTCGACGTGATTTTCTCGATTGCATGGCGCACGTCGAGCGGCGCGAGAAACTGTCCCTTCTTGATGTTCACGGCACGTCCCGTGGCGGCGGCGGCGAGCAGGAGATCCGTCTGCCGGGACAGGAACGCGGGTATCTGCAGGACGTCGGCGATCTCCGCCGCGGCGGCGGCGTGCGACGGCTCGTGGATGTCCGTCAGGATCGGTACGCCCGCACGCTCGCGCACGCGCCCGAGCACGCGTAGCCCCTCCGTCAGACCGGGACCGCGAAAAGAGCGCAGCGACGTGCGGTTCGCCTTGTCGTAGGACGCCTTGAAGACGAACGGCACGCGTGCCGCGCGCGTCATGTCGCGCAGCGCCAGGGCCGTTTCCACCGCGTGCGATTCGCTCTCGATCACGCACGGTCCCGCGATCAGCATCAGCGCGCCGTCGCCGATGCTCGCGGGGCCGATTCTGACGGGCAGCACCCGCTTACCCTACCACGGACGCCGCGGTCGGCTGGCGCACGGAGAGCTTGTGCTGATGGCTGGCTTCGACGAAGCCTGCGAACAACGGATGCGGCTTGAGCGGCTTCGATTTGAACTCGGGATGGAACTGCACCGCGACGTACCACGGATGCGATGGCAGCTCGATCATCTCGACGAACTTCCCGTCGAGCGAACGCCCCACGATCTCCAGGCCGCTTTCGGTGAGGGCCCGCTCGTACAGGCAGTTGAACTCGTAGCGATGCCGATGGCGCTCGTGAATGACGTCGCTGCCGTAGAGCGCGTGGGCGCGCGACCCGGGCTTCAGCTGGCACGCGTACGATCCGAGGCGCATCGTTCCGCCGAGATCGTCGACGCCGAGGAGATCCCTGAGCTTGTAGATCACGTTGTTCGGCGTCTCGGGGGCACACTCGGTGGAATCCGCGTCGGCGATGCCGCAGACGTGACGCGCGTACTCGACGGCGGCCCACTGGAAGCCGTAGCAGATGCCGAAGTAGGGAATCCGCCGCTCGCGCGCGATCTCGGCGGCGCGCATCATGCCGCGCGTGCCGCGATCGCCGAAGCCGCCAGGCACGAGAATGCCGTCCGCGCCGTCGAGCAGCTGCTCGCCGCCGTCCTGCTCGAGCGCTTCCGCCTCGACCCAGCGGATGTTCACCTTCAGGCGGTGCTTGAAGCCGCCGTGATACAGCGCCTCGTTGAGGCTCTTGTAGGAATCCTCGTAGCCGACGTACTTGCCGACGACGTGAATGGTGACTTCTTCGACTGGATTCTTGATGCGATCGACGAGATCGCGCCACTCGTCCATCCGCGCGGCG
>JAICSD010000068.1 GCA_025937075.1 Vicinamibacteria bacterium
ATCGACTCGGTCCACTCGCCGGTGAAGAAGGTCAATTACCTCGTCGAAGCGGCGCGCCTTGGCCAGACGACGGACTACGACAAGCTCACGGTCGATGTCTGGACGAACGGATCGATCAACCCGCGCGACGCGGTGTCGCTCGCCGCCAAGCTGGTGCGCGATCACCTGAACATCTTCATCAATCTCGAGGACGCCGGCGAGCTGCAGGCGGAAGCCGGCGGCGAGCAGCCGCGCGCGACCTCGAACGAGAACCTCGACAAGAGCGTCGAGGAGCTGGAGCTCTCGGTCCGCTCGTACAACTGCCTCAAGAACGCGAACATCCGTACGATTCGCGAGCTGGTGCAGAAGACGGAAGGGGAGATGCTCAAGACCAAGAACTTCGGCCGGAAGTCGCTGAACGAGATCAAGGAGATCCTGACGGGCATGGGCCTGAGCCTCGGGATGCGCCTCGATCAGCCGGCGGCACAGGCGGCTGAATAGGTCGGGATCCGGGACTCGGGGCTCGGGATTCGGATCCCGAACCCCGGACCCCGGCAAGGATCAGAGACATGCGACACAGAGTTGCACACCGAAAGCTCGGCCGCGTCACCGAGCACCGCATCGCGATGCTGCGGAACCAGGCGCAGGCGCTCCTCCGCCACGAGCGCATCGAGACGACGGTGCCGCGGGCGAAGGAGCTGCGCCCCTTCGTCGAACGGATCATCACGATCGCCAAGCGTGGAATCGCCGGCGGCGACGCGAACGGCCGCTCGGTGTTCGCGCGGCGCCTCGTGCTCCGCGACATCCCCGACCGCGACGTCGTTGCGAAGCTGTTCGACACGATCGCGCCGCGGTTCGAGTCGCGCCCGGGCGGCTACACGCGCATCCTCCGGCTCGGCTACCGCCGCGGCGACAGCGCCGAGGTCGCGCAGATCGAGCTGGTCGGCAGCGAGTACAACCCGAACGCTGAAGCCGAGAAGAAGGAGACCGCCGAGAAGAAGAAGCCGAAGGGCGTCGGCGGACGGCTGCGCGCCGCGGCCGATCGCCTGCGCGCGCGCGGAAAGGCCGAAGGCGAAGAAGACGCCGAGACTGGCGAGCCGGCGGCGAAGAAAGCACGGCCCGAACGTCCGAAAGGGAAGGGCGGCCGCGCCGATACGCGCGGCAAAGGCGCAAAGACGACGGCGCCGCGCAAAGCCGGCGGAAGCTAGACCTCTTCGGCCGCTTCCGCTCCTCGCTCTGCTTTCGATGCCGCAATGATCTTCGAGTGGAGGTGCGACGGCACCTCCTCGTAGTGCGAGAACTCCATGTGATACGAGCCGCGGCCGCCGGTGGCGGACGTGAGGTGCTGTTCGTATGTGAGCATCTCCGCCATCGGTACCTTCGCGCGGATGATCGTCGACACGCCGCGCGTGTCCATGCCGCCAATCCGTCCGCGGCGGCTGTTCAGATCCCCCATCAGATCCCCGGCGAAGTCGCTCGGCGCATAGACCTCGACGTTCATCACCGGCTCGAGCAGCGTCGGGCGCGCGCGTGACATGCCGTCCTTGAACGCGAGCGATCCCGCCAGCTTGAACGAGAGCTCGTTCGAATCGACGGGATGGAACGATCCGTCGAACACCGTCGCGCGAAAATCGACCATGGGATATCCGGCGAGAAAGCCGCGCATGCGCGCGTCCTGAATGCCTTTCTCGACCGCGGGCACGTACTGCCGCGGGATCGAGCCGCCGAAGATGTCGTCCACGAACTCGAATTCGCTGCCGCGCGGCAGCGGCTCGAACTTCACCTTGCAGTCGCCGAACTGCCCGTGGCCGCCGGTCTGCTTCTTGTGGCGGCCGTGCGCCTCGGTTGCGGCCGTGATCGTTTCACGGTACGGGATGCGCGGCGGACGCAGCGTGACCTCGACGCCAAACCGCCGCTTCAGCTTTGCGACGGTGACCTCGATGTGGGACTGGCCCTGTCCCGCGAGCAGCAGCTCCTTCGTCTGCGGGTCGCGGTTGTAGCTGATGGTCGGGTCTTCTTCCTGCAGGCGGTGCAGCGCCGTGCTGATCTTCTCCTCGTCGCCGCGGCTCTTCGGCTCGATCGCGTAGGAGATCACCGGCTCGGGGAAGCGCACCGCTGGGACCTTCAGGCCGGCCGCGCGATCGGCGAGCAGATCGCTCGTCTGGGTTTCCTTCAGCTTTGCGACCGCGCCGATGTCGCCCGCCTTGATCTCGGGAACGGCTGCCTGGGTCTTCCCCTGGAGCAGCACCAGATGCCCGAGACGCTCGGGCGCATCCTTCGTGACGTTGTGAACGGTGGAATCCGACTTCAGCGAGCCCGAGAGGACGCGGAACATCGTGATGCGGCCGGCGAACGGATCCGCGACGGTTTTCCAGACGAACGCGGCGACGGGCCCGTTGTCCTTCGTTGGGATTTCGACGTCCTCGCCGGACGCGTCGCGCGCCTTGAGCGGACGGTCGAGCGGACCGGGCACGTACGCGATGATCGCGTCCAGCAGCGTCTGCATCCCGATATTGCCCGCGGCTGACGCGCACAGGACGGGAAAGATCCGACCGGCGGCGACAGCGCGCTTGAGGCCGGAGAGCAGCTCCTCCTGCGTCAGCGTGCCTTCCTCGAAGAACTTCTCCATCAGCGCATCGTCGGCCTCGGCGACCATCTCGATGAGCGCGTCGCGCGCGGCCTGCGCAGCCGACGCCTGGGAATCCGGAATGGCGGCTTCGGAGGGCTTGCCGTCCGCGGCGAACGTCCACGCCTTCATCGCCACGAGATCGACGACGCCTTTGAAATTCTTCTCTTCGCCGATCGGGAGCTGAATCGGGATGACGCCGCGGCCGAAGACGGTGTGCAGCGACTCGAGCGACCGATCGAGGCTGGCGCGCTCGCGATCGAGCCGGTTCAGGAGGACGAGGCGCGGGACGCCGAGCTCGTCGGCGACGCCCCAGACCTTCTCGGTCGAGACCTCGACGCCCGCAACCGCGTCGACGACCACCAGCGCAGCGTCGGCTACGCGGAGCGCGGCGCGCGCGTCGCTCAGGAAGTTCGCCATCCCGGGCGTGTCGATGAAATTGATCTTGTGCTTGTTCCACTCGACATAGGCGAGGCCTGCTGAGAGGGTGTGCTTGCGCGCGATCTCTTCTTCGTCGTAATCGGTCACCGTCGTCCCCTCGTCGACGCGGCCGAAGCGGTTGACCGCGCCCGCGTCGAACAGCAGCGCGGAGACGAGCTGCGTCTTGCCGGAGCCGGAGTGGCCGACCACCGCCACGTTCCGGAGGCTCTGGGCGTCGTAAACCTTCATAGGCGGGTACCCTCCTCGGGCCGCTGCTTTCCACGCCCTCGATCGGAGGTGGAAAACGCGGAGCGCCGTACAGCGCATCCTATAGCAGTTTCGCCCGGGTGTGGCGTGATGCGCCACCCAGGAGCTGAGCGGCTAGAATGTGCGGGCAAGTAGGCCGGGTCTCCTGGACCCGGCATCAGCGACGAGGAGCGATGATGCGCCCGATACGCGATCGACGCGATTTCCTTTACGGCGTCCTGGCGGCAGGAAGCCTGGCCGCGGCGCCAAAGGCTGTTCAGGCCCAGCCGGCGGGCGACTTTTCGTTCCTGCCGGCGTATGCACGCGCGCTGAACTACAAGTCGCTGAAGCAGTCCAGCTACGACACGACGGGTGGCAACAGCGATCGCTGGCCGATCGCGCCGGGCGCGGTGAAGGAGGTCTTCAACGCGAACGGCCCGGGCATCATCACACACATCTGGTTCACCATCGCGGCGCAGAGCGGCGATCACCTCAAAGAGCTGGTGCTCCGGGCGTACTGGGACGGCAACGCGAGGCCCAGCGTCGAGGTGCCCGTCGGAGATTTCTTTGGCCTGAATCTCGGCAGCTATCAGATCTACCAGTCGGAATACCTCGCGTGCTCACCGGGGCGATCCCTCAACTGCTACTTTGCGATGCCGTACAAACGGTCGGCGCGTTTGAGCATCACCAATGACGGCTCGCGCGAGGTGGGATCGTTCTACTCGAATATCGACTACATGACCGTCCCGCGGCTTCCCGACGATGTCGTGTATTTTCACGCGCAGTATCGCCAGAGCGCGCCGAACCGGCCGGTCGCCGGCGAGGGGCAGAAGCTGAATCCGGATGGACGGCAGAACTACGTCTACATGGAGACGCGCGGGCGCGGACATCTGATGGGCGTTACGCTCGGCGTCCTGCAGAACGCGCCCGGGTGGTGGGGCGAAGGGGACGAGATGATCTTCGTCGACGACGAGTCGAAGCCGGTCATCATCGGCACGGGGACGGAGGACTACTTCCTTGGAAGCTGGAACTTCGGCGGACGCGACGGCGCAATCCCGTTCGGGCACTCGATGTACGGCGCGCCGCTGATCGTCAATCCCGAGCGCACGGGCGGACGCTACTGCTGCTATCGCTGGCACGGCGACAACCCGGTGACGTTCGAGCGCTACCTGAAACACACGATCGAACACGGGCACGCGAACGATCGCGGCGACAACTACTTCTCGGCCGCGTACTGGTATCAGACGACGCCGTTCACCGACTTTCCGGCGCTGCCGCCGGCCGGCGAGCGGATTCCCCAGGTGAGGACCACATAGGAGTTCCCCGACAATGCTTCGTGCGCTGGCCTTCTGTCTCGCGTTCATCTCCGTTTCGTCGCAGGCGGCGCGTGGGCCGGAAAGCGCGCCGCTGCCGCTGCGGTACGGCGTCGCGGCGTTCGGGAGCGTCAACCCCGTCCGTTCGCTCGATACGCTCGCAGCGCTCGGCTTCGATTACATCGAGCCGGCCCTGTCGCAGCTCGTCGCGCTGGATCCCGACGCGCTGGCGTCGGCGCGCGCGAAGATTGCGGCGTCTCGCGTTCACGTGGAGACGATGAACTGGTTCCTGCCGGGTACGGACATCAAGCTGACCGGCCCGCAGGTCGATTCCGCGCAGGTTCGGGGATATGTCGAGAAGTCGCTCGCGCTGGCCGAGAGCTTCGGCGCGAAGGTGATCGTGTTCGGGAGCCCCGGCGCGCGGACCGTGCCCGACGGATTCCCGCACGACAAGGCCTGGGAGCAGTTGAAAGATTTCCTGCGCACGTGCGGCGGCGTCATCCAGGCGCACAACTACGGCATGGTCATCGGCATCGAGGCCCTCCGCAAGCCCGAGACCAACATCGTCAACTCCGTCGCGGAGGCGTTGAAGCTGGCGCGGGAAGTCAACGACCCGAAGATCCGCATCATCGTCGACTTCTATCACCTCGCGTTCGAGCACGAGGATCCGAACGTGATCCTCGGCGGGCGCGACATGATCGTCCATCTGCAGATTGCGGACCCCCGCGAGCGGAAGTTTCCGGTCAGCGATGCGGGGGAGCCGCGGTACCGCGCGTTCTTCGCGAACCTGCGGAGAATCGGGTACCACGGGCGCATCAGCATCGAGGCGAATTCCGATGACGTCGAGGCCGATGCCAAGGCATCGCTGGTGTTTCTGAAGAAGATGGCGGCCTCGGACTGACGCGGGCCGCGGACTGACGCGGACTAACGCGGACAAAGATCTCGCACACATGGCGAACCTGCTGATCGCGCTGCTGCTGGCGGCAGCGGCCCAATCGTCGAATGCCGCCACGCCGGTCGCGTGCGGCGCCGCGGCCACGAGCGCGCCCGCCTGCACGATTCAGATGGATCGCGACGCTCCCCTTGCGGGACGCCGGGCCACTGTCCGCAATGGGACCATCGTCACGTTCCTGCTGGTGCACAAGAGTCCGTTCGAGACGTGCAGTCTCGAGAGCAAGCGCGAGGAGATCGTCGAGGCGAGCGCGATTCCCGAGGTGTTGAAGCTGCTGGCGGGCGTCGCGCCGTCGCTCGAGCTGTTCACGGCGACCGAGACGAGCGCATCGAGGATGTTCTTTGCGATGGAAGCGCCGCGCGGTGGTGCACCCGTTTCGTCCATCCCGCAGCAGATCACCGCGCTTCTCCGGAACGCGATGGCGGCGGCGGCCGACCAGTCGGCGGCAGCGGCGTCGCTGCAACAGGACTACGTGCCGGCCGTGACGGACGTCAGCGCCTTTTACGCGACGCGCTTCCGCCAGAGCACCGGGTCTGACGACCGTCCGGCGCACGATGCCGCGGCGTTCCACGCGCGTCAGGGCGAGCTTCTCGCAGACGTTCGCGCCGTGAAGAACAGGTCCGTGCCCAGCGCGGCGGGCGCCGAGGCGTCGTACGCCGCAGCGCTGGCGCTGTTCCGGCGCTACGAGACAGGCACGAACCCGGACGCGCAGCCGTTGACGTCGCTGACCCAGGCGATCGACCTGGCGCGCAGCGCAATCGACGCGCTCACGGACGCGCTCACGAAACTGAAGTCCGCGCGCGCCGACCTGAGCGGGATCGAAAGCGATCTCGACGACGTTGCGGATCCGTCGTGGACGTTCGCACGGACGCTGACCGCGGATCAGAGTGCGAGGCTCACCGGTGCCGTGAGCTGCACGGATGCGCGCACGAAGAAGACGACGCTGGAGCCGGTTGCGTGGACGGTGACGTTCCAGAACACGCCGCGCCTGACGCTCTCGGCGGGCGTCATGGTGTCGCTGCTCCCGAAGGAGGAGTCGGAAATCGTCAACGTCGCGACGGATCGCAGCGGGGCGCAGGTGGACGCGGTGGATGAAGTGCAGCAGTCATCCAGCCGGCCGCAGCTCGTGCCGATGTCGTACCTGCACATTCGCCTGGGAAGCGGGTTCGCGACGCACAACCGCCTCGTCACGTTCGCCCTGGCGGAAGGCGTCGGGCTCAATCTGAGCAACAAGGAGCCGGAGTTCTTCAGCGGGGTCTCAGTCGCCTTCGGCAGCTTCTACGTTTCGGGCGGATTTCACATCGGTCACCAGGAGCGCCCGGGCGGCGGCTTCAACGTGGGGGACCATCCGACATCGGGTGTGACGCTGCCGGTCGAGCGTCCCTGGACTGCACGGCCGGCAATCGTGTTTTCGTATCGGATTCCGTTGTAGCGCGTGCGCGTGGCGGGGGCGGATTGGGGTGCGGGATGGGGAGCCCTGGACGGCGCCGGGATTGCACGGAGGCGGTGCTGCTGCTACCATATATGGTAGGAGTATATGGACAAGACGACCCTGTACCTCGACGCAGCGGATTACCGCAAGCTGAAGCGGCTGGCGGCAGCTTCGCGGCGCACACCCGCGGCTCTCGTGCGTGAGGCCGTGGCGGAGTACGTGGTGCGCCACGGGACGCCGCGTCTGCCGCGCAGCATCGGCGCGTTCAGCAGCGGCCGCGGCGACCTGAGCGAGCGCGCAGAGGCGCTGCTCGACGGATTCGGCGGGCGTCGGAGTCCACGCCGCCGTGCTCGTCGCTGACACCGGCGCGGTCCTCGCGCTGCTCGATCGCTCGGACGCGCACCACGCGGAGATCCGGGCAATCTACGCCGAGGATCCGGACGCGTGGCTCCTGTCCTGGGCGATTCTGCCGGAGATCGATTACCTGCTCACCTCGCACGTCGGCGCCCGCGCGCAGCGCCTGTGGTTCGACGACATCGCATCCGGAGCGTTTGCGCTCGACTGGAACGCGCGGGATCTCGCGGCCGCCCAGGCGATCGTCGAACGCTACGCCGATCTGGAGATTGGATTGGTTGACGCGGTTGTGATGGCGACCGCCGAACGTCTGCGCGGCGACATCGTCACCCTCGATCTGCGCCATTTCGGCGCCGTTCGCCTGGCACACGGCCCGCGGCTCCTGCCGCGCGACCGCACGCGCCGGCCGCGTGTGCGCCGGAGCTGACTGAGATGCGTGCTCAGGAGCGACCTGGGCTACAGGAGTTGAAATCTTCCTCGTCTTCGCCCATCGGTAAATCGTGAAGTCCCGGTCGAACGTGGCGATTCGAGGCTCCCTGTGGAGCTCGGCGCACCGCACCCGTCCGGGGTCACTCGTACCTGAGCGCTTCGATCGGATCCAGCCGTGACGCTTTGAAGGCCGGGTAGAGGCCGAAGAAGATCCCGACGCTCGCGGAGAAGCCGATCCCGATCGCGAACGACCACCACGGCAGCGAGATGGGGAAGCTGGTGAAATAGTGGACGAGCAGCCCGATCGAGCTGCCGAGGATGATGCCGATGACCCCGCCGGCGGACGTCAGGAACACGGCCTCGACGAGGAACTGCCACAGGACCTCGCGCCGCCTGGCCCCGAGCGCCTTGCGGACGCCGATCTCGCGCGTCCGCTCCGTCACCGTGATCATCATGATTGCCATCACGCCGATGCCGCCGACCATGAGTGCGATCGATGAGATGACGACGAGGGCCAGGAACGTCGCGCGGCTGATCTGATCCCAGACCTTCAGCGCGGCGTCCTGCGTCACGACATCGAAGTCGTTGGGCTGCTCCAGCCGCAGATTGTGCCGGATGCGCATCACGGCCTCGACCTCGCGGATGGCCGCGTCGCGGCCCGCATCGTCGCGCGGCACGACCGCAATCATGGCCGTGCGGATTGCCGCGCGGTCAATCCGGCCGGCCACGACTTTGACGGACCCCTTGAGGACCTTCCCGTAGAACTTCTCGTGCGTGGTGTAAGGGATTACGGCGAAGTCGTCCACGCCCGAACCGCTCCCGAACGGGCTCGGTCTCCGCCCGACCACGCCGATAACCGTGAACTCGTTCCCGCCAATCCGTACGCTCTTTCCAATCGGATCGATGTTCGGGAACAGCGACCGGTACGGCGTTTGTCCGAGCACGACCACGTGCTTCCTGTGCTCGACCTCGCCGGGCATGAAGAAGCGCCCCATCTCGAGCTTGATGAAGTTGACGGCGGCGAAGTTTTCCGTCGCGCCCATGATCGCGAGCGGTGTCGTTTTGGTGTGGCCGTAGAACATGCGCGAGCGGCCGTTGCCCGGACCCGTGCCGAGCCACACGTCCACGAGCGCAACCGACGGACACTCCGCGGCAACCGCCCGGGCGTCCTGGATTGTCAGGTTCGGCCGTTTGGCCATGTCGAGGAAGGTCTTGCCTGACGCCCAGCCGACGCCGCTGAACTTCGCGATGATGACCGTGTTGGGACCCAGCTCCTGAATCGAGTCCCGCAAACGCTGATCGAAGCCGCGGATGAGCGACGTCATCCCGACGATCGACGTGATGCCGATCACGATACCGAGGACGGTCAGGGCCGACCGCATCTTGCTTCCGCGCAGCGTGTCGAGTGACATCGCCACGATCTCCGAGAAGAGGCCGGTGCGCATGGGAGACATCTGCCTGACTACTCCCTCCGCAGCGCCTCGATCGGGTCGAGCCGCGCCGCGCGCATAGCGGGATACAGACCGAAGAACAGCCCCACCAGGGCCGTGATGCCGATCCCGATGGCGACGGACCAGAGCTGCACGGCAGCCGGCAGCGGCGTCAGCTTCGTGACGATCGTCGCGGCGATGAACCCGAGCAGCGTGCCGGTGATGCCACCCATCGTCGAGAGCGTCACCGACTCCGTCAGGATCTGCCAGATGATGTCCCGCCGCCGGGCGCCGAGCGCCTTTCGCAATCCGATTTCGCGCGTCCGCTCGCTCACGACCATCAGCATGATGTTCATGATCACGATCCCGCCGACAACGAGTGAGAGCGCGACAACGCCGATCAGCACGGCGAAGATGCCGTTCGTGGCGGTGTGATAGATCCCGAGGATCGTGTCGGCGGCGAAGACGCCGAAGTTGTTCGGCTTCTCCGGCTTCAGCCGGCGCTCGATCCGCATGGCCACCGTCGCATCGTCCATCGCCGCGGGCATGAGGTCGGTCGAGATCGGCTTCACGAGCAGGTGCAGGTTGGGGCGTGCACCGAACATCTTCTCGAACGTGCCCAGCGGGATCACGGCGAAGTTGTCCTGCGAATTGCCGAACACCGACCCCTTCTTCTCGCTCACGCCAACGACGCGGAAGTGCAGTCCGTTGAGAGTGATGACCTTGTCGAGCGGATCCTCCGCGCCGAAGAGCTTGTCGGCCACGTCCCATCCAAGCAGCGTGACCGGAACATTGCGCTCGATCTCGCTCGGGCTGATCAGGCGTCCGTATTCCGCGTTGAAGGTGGAGAACGACACGTACTCGCGAGAGACGCCCTGAATCTGCACGGAATCGAGCTTCTGGCTTTTGTATTCGGCAGGTCCCGAGGCGTCGGCCTCGGCCGCCACTGCCGTGATCTTGTCGCTGAATCGGTTGACGGCCGCAGCTTCTCTGTACCTGATCAACGGATTGTTGCGGTTGCGCTCCTCTTCGTCATCCGAGCGGATGAGCGGCATGCGGTTGATCGTGAAGTTGTCCGCGCCGATATCCGACACGACCGCGTTCGTCACGTAGCGGTTCATGCCCTGGACGAGCGACACGACGGCAATGATCGACGTCACTGCCACGATGTTTCCCAGCACGGTGAGAAACGATCGCAGCTTGTTCGCCCAGATCGCACCCAGTGCGATGATTGCCGCCTCGATGAATTGATTCATGGCGTCCTTCCGGCTAAAGCCGGAAGCCACCAGTACTGCTTGTGTACGGTACCGCTTGTGTGGCTTCCGCCTTCAGGCGGAAGACTACGTCTTCGCTGCCGTCGAACGCTTGGCCGTCTCGATTTTCACGGGCGTGCCGTCGGCCAGGTCGCGCACCGACGAGAACGGGCCCACGATCACCTGATCCCCGGGCTTGAGGCCTGACAGCACTTCGAAATACTTGTCCCCGGCGATGCCCGTCTTGACGGCCACGAACTCCGCCTTGTTGTTGCGCACCACGAACACGCCTTCGAGCTCCTTGCGCTGCTGGTCCGGCTTCAGCTCGGAAGCCTCGACGCTGGTCGATCGCCGCGGCCGCTTGTCGGCCCGGGGATCCCGGACGACGTTGCCCTCCCGGTCGACAACGACCTCGCGCACGGTCGTCGCCTGTATCGGGACGGAGACGGCGTTCTTCCGAGTGGCTGTGGTGATTTCCGCGGTGCACGTGAATCCGGGCCGCAGCTCGGGAATGACGCTGCCGGGATCCAGCTTCACCTTCACGAGGAAGTTCGTCGCCTGCGTCGTCGAGGACGTGGACGCCGTGGTCCCCGCAGCCTGGATCGGACTATTGCCGATCTCGGTGACTTTTCCGGTGAACGTCTTGCCCGGGATCGCGTCAATCGTGATCTTGGCGGACTGCCCGAGCTGGACGCTCGGGATGTCGGTCTCGTCGACTTCGACTTCCGCTCTGATCACCGACATGTCCGCCACGGTCAGCAGCACGGTCCCGGCGTTGTTCATCGTGCCCACTACGACCGTCTCACCCTCTTCGATGTTCCGGCGGGTGATGATGCCGGTGAGCGGCGCCTCGATTCGCACCTTGCTCAGATTGTACCGAGCATTCTCGAGCGACGCCTGTTCCTGCTGCATGCGCAGGCGCTGCGTCTCGACCTGGCGCACGGCCGCGTTGGCCTCCGCCTGCCGCATCTTCAACTGACTGTCGGCATTGTCCAGCGCTTCCTTCGTCGTCAGCCCCTGTTTCCAGAGCTGTTGCTGACGCGTGAACGCGTCCTGCGCCTGCTTCAGCGCGGCCTTGGCGCTCTCCGCCGAGACACTGAGCTGCTCCATTTGCGACCGCGCCGCCGCGAGCGACGCCTCGTTCTGATTCACGGCGCTCGACAGATTGCGAGGATCGATCTGGAGCAGGAACTGGCCCTTCTGGACGCGCTGTCCCTCCTCGACCGCGAGGTCCGTCACTCGCCCCATCGTATCGGCGCTGATGTTGACGAGCCGCTCCGGCTGGATCTTTCCAGAGGCCGAGACGATTGCCTGGAGGTCCCGCTGTTGGACCGATTCGACGTTGACCGTCGTCCCTTCCTGGCGCCGGAACCGGAAATTGGCAAACGCGACCGCGCCGAGGATCACCACGATCCCGACGCCGATCAGAATCTTCTTGTTACGCGTCATGCACCGCCCCTGAGGGTCTTGAATACGGCAATCGCGAACGCGATCACTGCGTACACGGCGAAGAGCCCGATGCTGATCGGCTGCGTGCGGCGCCGGTAGAGCACCGCCAGTCCGATTGCGAGCACGACGACATACCAGACGAGGAAGATGTCTATCGTGCCGAGCAGGTTCGCCACGAACGAATGCTCCGGAAGCATCGGCAGCAGTGCGCCGAGATTCGCCACGCTGCCGACGGCGCCCCGGAAGTAATTGACGATGCCCGAGAAGAGCGCCGACAACGCCGAGATCGCACCGGCGTGAATGACGATGGCGTACACCTGTTTGAACGAGGCTTCGCCCCCGAGCGCGGCGTTGAAGACGACGAACAGCAGCCCCGAAACGATGAGCGCCATGATCGGCGACACGATCAGGATGAAGACAGCCGTCGTGTACGGCGCTCGTCCGGCCCCCTGTTCCAGGCGGTCGTACAACTCGTCGGTCACGTCGACGCCGAACGACTTCATCGACGCGACCTGCTGGTCGATCGTCGCCTGCCGGCCGGCGTCGGTGGTCATCGGGAGCGCGGTGAAGAATGCGATGATGACCGTCGTCAGGACGAGCATTCCGAGCCATTTCGGAGACGTGACGACGCGCTGAAACGTGTCCTTGGGCGTGGTGATCACCCCGATGAACCGGGCAAACACATTCGGAGCCGCAGCCTGGCGGGACGCAGTGGCTGTCTCATTCATAAAGAAAGGGGGCGCGCTCGAACGCGCAATTGGCCTGACGGGGGACGCTCGATTGTACCACGCATTACGACGATCGGGCCCGAAATGTTTCACGCTCAGCTCGATGCAAGCCTCGCGTGTTCTGTGACTTAGGGACGAACGGCTGGCGGGGCGCATGGGCGGCTCGGTGCGCCGAGGAGTATTCGCCCGTACGCTAAGCTGACGAGATGCGCGCCGTGCGGATGGTCCTTCTGGTTGTTGCCGTCTCGTGTGGGAGTCCTGGCGTTCTCTGGGCGCAGTCGGACGCTCCAGTCGGCGTCCGCGCCGCCGGTATGGGCGGTGCCTTCGTCGCGGTGGCGGACGATGCGTCGGCAGTCTTCTGGAACCCCGCCGGCCTCGCGACGGGTTCTTATTTCTCGCTGGTTCTGGATCAGAACACCGTCGGGACAGATGACGATGTCGTGTCGCCCCGCAGCCGTTCGGGCTGGCTGACAGCCGTCGGCACGCCTCCGCTCGGCATTTCGTACTACCGCACGCGGACGACCCGCATTTCCCCTGTGTCTCCCGGCGTTCCCGAGAGCGTCCGCGCCTCGAGCCTGGTGACCCACCAGACAGGTGTGACGCTCGTGCAGGCCGTCGTGCCGTCGATTGCGGTGGGCGCGACGCTGAAGTTCGTTCGCGGCGTCGCCGCCACGGGGGCGTTGCCGTTCGACGCGACGATCGATGATGCGGAGGACCTCATCGGAAAAGCATCGAACAAGTTCGACTTCGACGTCGGGGTGATGGCGACGAGCGGTGCGCTCAAGGTGGGCCTTTCGGTACGCAACGCCCTCGAGCCCGAGTTCGAGGCG
>JAICSD010000194.1 GCA_025937075.1 Vicinamibacteria bacterium
CGAGAAGCCGCCTTTCAGCCCATAGTTGCCGAATTCGGCCTGCCGGTGCGTCAGCGCGAGCCGGACGACGTCGACGCCGAGGCGGACGTCGTGCTTGGGGAACGCCTTCGTGAGCGCCGAGCTGAAGGTGTAGGTCCGCTCGTCGCGGTACAGGGGCATCCAGTTCGGCGTGGCTCCGATCGTATAGCCGTTCTCGAAGGTCGGCATGCCGCTCGCGCGGATGTCGTTCGGATCGTTCACGCCGGGAATGCCGAGATCGAGGCCGATGTTCTGGCCGAAGTCCGGCCCCGTGACGTGCTGCTTCTGGATGTCGAGGCCGAAGTTTCCGTCGAGCACCATCGAGTGGCCGAGCGTCCACGTATGGCCGACGGTTCCCACGTACACGCGCGTGTGCCCGAGACTCCCGTTCTCGAAGCCGAGGATGTAATTGTCGGTCACGTCCGCGTTCAGCATCGAGAACTTGCCCCAGATCTGGTGCGCGGCGCTTCGTTGGTACGTGAACTTCGTGTCGAAGTTGTCGCGATCGACCATGACGGTACCGGGTGTCGTGTAGTCGTCGGCCACCTGGTTCGAGTTCAGGTCGGCCGTCGTGTTGGGCAATGGGTAATACGCCATGACCGCGCGCGCGATCGGGCTGATCATGCTGGATGGCACCATGAAGTTCGCGAACTGCTCGCGGCCCGTGCCACCCGTTCCCGTCAACGGATTGTAGAGCTGGAATTTCGAGCCGTACGCCGCCGCGGCTTCGGAGAAATCGCCGTTGCGCATTTTCGCCGTCGGAACGCCGTACGTCTGGTTGAAGCCGCGCCGGTCGCGCAAGTGCTCCCACGACCCGAAGTAGAACAGCTTGTTCTTCACGATCGGGCCGCCGAGCGTCCCGCCGTAGATGTTGTGCGAGAGCGGGGACTTGTCGAGGCTGTTGGCGTTGTTGAACAGCGAGTTCGCGTTCAGGTTATCGCTGTTGTAGAACTCGAACGCGGATCCCTTGAGCTCGTTCGTGCCGGACTTCGTGATGATCGTGGTGGCCGCGCCTCCTGCCATCCCGAGATCGGCGTCGAAGTTGTTCGTGGCGATGTTGACCGTCTCGATCGATTCGGCGGGCTGCACGTAGCCGACGTGGTGCGGCAGCCAGATGTTGACGGACACGGCGCCGTCGATCCGCGTCGCGTTGCTGTTCGGCTGGGTGCCGTTGACCCACGTCCGCAGCGACCGCCCCGGCGTATCGATCTCGGCGTTCTGAAACTGCGCCGGCGTCGCGCCCGGCACCAGGTTGATGAGCGCCTGATAGTTGCGGTACTGATTGAGCGGAAGATTGGTGACTTCTTCGGACGTGAGCGTCGTGCTCAGGTCCGCTTTCTCCGTCTTCAGCAGCGTGGTCTCACTCGTGACCTCGACGGTTTCCGACACATTCCCGAGCGCGAGCGTGATGTTGATGCGGACGGGGTTTCCCGCATTCACGGGAATCGCCTTCTGCTCGTGCTCGCGGAAGCCTTGCAGTGTGGCCGTGAGATCGTACGTGCCGGGCAGCAGGTTGCGAATCGTATAGCTGCCGCCGGTATCCGTCGTGGTCTCGACCTCGAGACCGGTTTGAGTGTTCCTCGCAACGACGGTGACGCCTGGAGTGGCCGCACCTTGGGGGTCGGTGACATTGCCAACGATGGAACCGTACAGCGCCTGGGCATTCGCCGCGCGAATGCCGGGGTTCAGAATGAGTACTAGCAAACAGAACAACAGGGGGGACCACACACGACCAGCGGTTCGAGCCAACCGGCTCCTACACATCGACTGCTCCTCCTTGTTCAAAATGTCGACAGCTGTTTGTGGCTGCCGAACCACCCGCGATGGCGTTGACGCCACCTCAGGGGCGGCGCGGCTCGAGCCGCGATCTCCCTGACGCTGACCCGCGTCTGGTGAATGGTCTCGATCGCGTTGCGTATCGAGCCAGCTTCACCGTTCAGCCTGGCAGGGGCTGCTGCGTTGGACTTTGAAAAACGCGTGCCGCTCGCCAGCGGCGGCGCGTCGCGGAGTCGTACGCTATCGATTCCTCGTACGACGCGACAAGCTGTTTACGGTAAAGACGACGCGTTGGAACGCAACTCGTTGCGTTCCCTTCACTTTGCAGATCGCTGTCGATGAACGTAAAGGAGGTATCGATACCGCCGCCAGGCGCGGCGTGTGCTACCAGAGATGCACCGCGATGATCTGGGGAGGACCGGAATCTTCGGCAATCACTTTTGTCGCTACGACGATTTGGATGTTCTTGTGCGGCCAGTCGCCTGGCGCGTGCCGCTTCGCCTCTTCCATACAGGCATCGTCGACGAGGCATTCGGCCGCCGCTCGCGTTCCGTATCGCAACCCGGACGTCATCAGCACTGTCTGACCGGTTTGTGCGTCGAGCATGCGGGTGGCGATCCCGTATGTCTCGCTGATGTCGCCGCCCGCCGCTGGCCGATTGAACATCATCCTCCAGGCGCGGCTCGCAGGCTGTTGCCGATCGCGGATGTACGGCTCATCGCCATCCGATGCCAGCGTGAAGCGCAGATCTTCGCTCAAGCGGAGCGTCCACGGATTGTTGAAGCCACCGATGAGCACGGCCGGACCGTCCCTCAGGTCGGTGAACTCCGTTGACTGTGGACGCCGTATCCGAAACGCTTTCTGCCGCTCGCCGAGCTCGCCTGCCAGCAGCGCGAGTGTCGCTGAATCCGTGAACCGCACGTAATTGCGGCGGATGAGCTCCGAATCCGAAGCGCTCACACCCGTGTCCCGAATGCCGAGCGGATCTCCGATGCACAGGAGCACGGGGTTCGGCGATCGAAGAAAGGGATCCCAGAACTGATCGACGGCGCGATCGGCACGAGGAGCCATTCGCCAACCGGCCAGGAGCGCCAGCGAACCAACCAGCGCGATGATGGCTGCCGCCGCGAGCCATACAATCCGACGGCGCGACCTGGGAACGGAAACAGCGGCGCCGTTGGCATCGGCATCGGTTGACGCGGTCACGAGCGCGAACTCGGGGACGTACGAGCCCGGTTCGTAGACGATTCGAAGCGCATCGCGCGTGTCCGGCGCCTGATAATAATGCGCGAGGCGCTTTCGAACTTCGCCCGCCGTCATCCTGACCACCGGGTCCTGGGACGTGTCGTACGTCGGCTCGCGCCCGAACACTTCAATCCCGATCGTCCGCTCCTTCAGCGAGCCGGTGTCCGCCTTCAGCGCGTGCTCGACGGTGTACTGGAGGAACGCCGGGAATCTCTTGCTATTGCGAAACAACGGCGTCGCGAGAATGCGCTCCATCTGGCGGCGCACGAGCTCCCGATCCGCGTCCGTGGTCGGGAGCCATCCATTTTCAATCGTGATCTCGGGGTCGAGCGCGGGAAGCGTGGACGAAGACATGTGGGAATGGACGACGAAGCGCACGGCTGCGTCTACGCGCGGATGGCACAGCACGCGGCCGTACGCGAACCGGTACTGTAACGATACCTCGAATACGTCGCGCCATGTGGAGTGTGACAGAGGCCGGATTCGCGCCGTTCGCTGACGCGTTTACGGTAAACGGCTTGAGAGTTGCGTCAGCGTCTTTCTACGCTGAGGCCACGAATCCTCAGATGCCGACGATCACCTGCGCCTCCTGTCAGCGCACGCGCGAGGTCCCAAGGGCGAAGAGCGGCGCCCCTCGAACGCCCAGCCGATGGAAGCTGCTCCGGGGCCAGCCGTATTGTCCAGCCTGCAAGCACAGCGAGCTGATGGTGCGCTCGATCATCCTCCCGGTCGTCGGGCCGCGGGGCGGCTCGTGGGAAGAGCTGCGACAGGCGCTTCGAACGGTCTGGATGGAGACGACGCGCTGCGCGAACTGGATGATCACGCAGTTGTACCTGCGCGACGCGGCGCTGACGACCGAGTCAGAGGAGCCGGGTCGCATGGCGCGCGTATATCTCTACCCGGAGGCGCGAGCCCTCTTTCCGGATCTTCCCTCGCAATCGATTTCGGCGCTCGAGCAACGAGTGCAGGCGCTCTACCGGGCACATCGGCACAGTATCCTGTGGAAGGGCACACGATCCTTGCCGGTCTTTCGCTACCCTGCGCCCTTCGCCACGCCCTCGCAGGGATGGAAGGCGTACGAGGAGAACGGCCGCTGGCATTTGGCGATTCGCATTCGCGATCGACGGTGGGCGCTCCGCCTGCGCGGAGGCGCGCAGATGCGGTGGCACCTCGATCGGCTGCGGCAACTGGCGTCGGGCATGGGGGAACCGGGCGACGCGACGATCTACGAGATTCCGGCGCATGCCGGCGATCACCGCGGACGAGGCGGAACGAGGGTCATGGTCAAACTTGCCGTCTGGCTGCCGAAGCCGGCGCCGGCCGCGGGCATCACGCTCCGCCTCAAGACCGACAAGAGCGCTCTGCTGTTGTTCGAGGGGACGAGCTGGAAAATCGATCCCGGCGAAATGCGGGCGGTCCTCGCGACGGACGCCCGGCGCCGTGCGGAACTCGCCGCAAGCGCCATCAGGGCGCGTCATACGACACAGCATCATCGGGCGGCGCTGCGGCACTTGCGCGCCGACCAGCAGCGGCGCTGCCGGCAACGCGTCGCCGATGCCTGCCGCGTCTACGCCGCGCATGCGGCAGCGTACGCGACGCGCGTGCAGGCCGCCGTCGTCGAGTACTCCGATCTCGATCACTCCGCGCTTCCGCATTTCCCGTGGGAGCGCCTGCGGCGCCACATCGAGGCGAAGCTCGATGAGCGCGGCATCAGGTTCATCCACACAAAGGGCCGCACGGCAGAACAGGCCCCACACGAACCGCAGCCCATCGGCTGATTCGGCTGGTTGCTTCCCGTTGACAGTCGAAAGGAGTGTGCGTCATGCTTTCCTTCGACTGTCGAAAGGACTAGCCGTGGCCACGGAACGAGGAGACCTGCTCCAGGGAACGCTCGACATGCTGGTGCTCAAGGCGCTGCAGCTCGAGCCCATGCACGGGTGGGGCATCACCGAGCGGATCGAGCAGTGGTCCGAGAGCGTATTGCAGCTCGGGCAAGGCACGTTGTACCCCGCGCTGTACCGCCTCGAACGCCAGGGCCTGATTCGATCGGCATGGAACGTCACCGAGAACAATCGCCGCGCGCGCTACTACTCGCTGACGGCGGCCGGCCGGCGGCAGCTCAACGCTGAGCTCGCGCAGTGGCGCCGCATGTCGCGCGCCGTGAACCTGGTGCTCCAGGCGACGCGCGACTGATTGGGGCGCAACATGGGCGTGCTCGCGCCAACATGGAACTGGATCCGATCGATTTTAAGACAGCGCACCCTCGAGCGCGGTCTCGACGACGAGATGCGATTCCACATCGATCAGCAGGCGGAAAAATTTCAGCGCGCCGGCATGAGCCCCGATGAAGCGCGGCGCCAGGCAATCCTCAGGTTCGGCGGACTGGAAGGCATGAAGGAACGCGCTCGCGACGAGATCCGGCCCCCGCTGCTCGAGGATTCGCTCCGCGACGTCCGGCATGGCGTCCGCATGCTGCGCCGCGCCCCCGCCTTCACCATTGCCGCGCTGTTGACGCTCGCGCTCGGCATCGGCGCCACGTCGGCCATCTTCAGCGTGCTGCGCGCCGTGATGCTGGAGCCGCTTCCCTACTATCAGCCCGACCGCATCGTCACCATCTGGGAGACCAATCGCGGTGCGACGATGCGGAATCCGATAGCCCCTGCGAACTTCGTCGCCTGGCGCGAGCGGTCGCAGACGCTCGAACATCTGGGCATGGTCGGCCCTGCGACGCTGGCCATGGTCGTCAACGGGCAGCCCTTCGATGTGGACGGCCTGACGGTTTCATACGACGTCTTTCAGGCGATCGGCGTCCAGCCTGCGCTGGGACGTGCGTATACAGCAGCCGAAGACATCGGCGGCAACGATCGGCTCATCATCCTCTCGTACGAGTTCTGGCAGGGACGGCTGGCTGGACGTCCGGACGTGTTGGGGACGACGTTTTCGACTGCGGACGGACCTCGAACCGTTATCGGCGTGATGGCTCCCCGCTTCACGATGCTCGGCCAGAAGGCGGATTTCATGATTCCGTACGGCCGGACGCTCGAGCAGTTCCGGGCGGGGCGGGGCCGCGGCAGCTCCTACGCAATCGCGCGCCTGCGGAACGGCGTTTCCTTCGAGCAGGCGTACGCCGAGATGCGCAGTATCTACGCCGATCTGGAGAGAGAGGAGCCGCAGCGCAACGCGCGCCGCACGGTGATGGTATTCCACGCGCAGGAGCAGATGGTGGGCGAGCTGCGGCCTGCGCTCTTCGCGCTCGTCGGAGCGGTCGCGATGGTGCTGCTCGTCGCGTGCGTGAACGTTGCGAACCTGCTGCTGGCGCGAAGCGCCGCACGCGAGCGCGAGCTCGGCATGCGGACCGCCCTCGGCGCGCGACGCAGCCGGCTCGTGCGCCAGATGCTCACCGAAAGCCTCGTCCTCGCCGCAGCGGGCGGCGTCGCCGGCCTGGGCGTTGCCGCGGTGTGTCAGGCAGGCCTCCTCGCCCTCGTCGGAAGCCGCATTCCGATTCCGCGGCTCGATCAGGTGACGCTCGATCTTCCGGTGGTCGCCTTCACCATCGTGATCGCGCTCGCAACGGGCCTTGTCTTTGGTGTTGTCCCGGCCATCGTGTCAACGAGCCGGGCCCGCGACGCGCTGCGCGATGGCGGGCGTCACGGTGGCGGCCGCCGGCTTCACCAGGTTCTTCGCACGCTCGTCGTCGTCGAGGTCGCGCTCTCGCTGGTGCTCCTCGCCGGCGCCGGTCTGCTGATGCGAAGTCTGATCACGCTCCAGGGCGTCGATCCGGGATTCCGCACGGAAGGCGTGCTCACGGCCGCGGTCCAATTGCCGGGCACACGGTACGATCTTCCCAAAGCCGACAACTTCTTCAAGGAATCGTCGGCTCGCGTGGCCGCGTTGCCAGGCGCGCAGCACACCGCGGGAGCCTCGTGTCTACCCGTTCCGTTTTCCTGTATCGGCACCAGCTTCTGGCGCGTCGATCGCCCGAAGCCCGCGGATGGCCAGCTCTCATCCGGCCAGATACGGCCCATCGCGCCGGGATTCTTCACGACGATGGGAATCCCTGAGAAGACCGGGCGCGACTTCTCCGCGTCCGATACAGCGGAGTCGATGCCGGTGGCGATCGTCAGCGAAGAGCTCGTCCGCCAGCAGTTCCCAGACGGTGATCCGCTTGGCCGGCGTCTCCGCATCAACGTCGATCACGCGAACGGCAGGGAGGACGTGGAATGGACGATCGTCGGCGTGGTCGGCAACACGAGATCGACGCTCGACGGACCCGTCCGGCAGACGATCTTCATTCCGTTCACGCAGCGGCCGGCACGCGTCATGACCTTCTTCGTGCGCACCGATCGCGATCCGATGCTGCTGGCGACCAGCGTCACGGGAACCGTCCACGCCATGGAACCGGAGGCGCCGGTGACGGTCCGGACGCTCGAGGCGGTCGTCGGCGACACGATCGCGCGTCCTCGCGCGTTGACGATGCTGGTGAGCGTCTTCGCGATCGTCGCGCTTGCCCTCGCGGCAGTTGGCGTCTACGGCGTGATGGCGTACTCGGTGCGCGAACGGACGCAGGAGATCGGCATCCGTATGGCGCTCGGCGCCACCACAACATCCGTCTTCGGACTGGTCCTCGGGCAGGCGCTTCGCCTCGTGCTGATCGGGATTGTGGCAGGCCTGCTCACCGCCGGCGCCATGACACGTCTGCTGGAGGGTTTGTTGTACGGCGTCGAACCGCTCGACCCATGGACGTTCGCCGTGACGGCGTTCGTGCTGCTCCTCGTCGCGGTCATCGCAACGTGCGTGCCTGCGCGCCGCGGGATGCGCATGGCGCCCGTCGACGCGCTGCGGACGACATGATCCGAGGGGCTTCGCCCCTCGGACTCCCTCGTTCGGCCGCGCCGTTGGTACGGCATGGGGCCGCTGTATCTCACGCGCCAGGCACGCGCGCCCGAACGGCCGCGAGTACGTGCTCGGCCGCGGTCGCCGCGTCGAGCGCCGCGAAATCCAACG
>JAICSD010000084.1 GCA_025937075.1 Vicinamibacteria bacterium
CTTCGGCTGCGTCTTGACCGGAGCCGGCGCTCCCATCTGCGCCTGCGGCCTCGTCAGGTTCTGCGGCGCGGGGGCGGGCCGGCTGGCCGGCATCTGCTGAACCGGCGCGGGCTTCGGCTGCGCGGCGGCCTTCTGCTCGGCCGAATGCTTCTGATCCTGCTGCGCAACCTCGTCCCGCTGCTGCTGGTTCTGCGACGTCGAACCGCCCTTCGCGGGATACTTCGGCGATCCGACATACGGCGGCGGCTGCGGCAGGGCGTGCGAGGGCGCACCGAGGTACGGCTCGACGATCGAGGGCAGGCCTTCCGAGACGCCCGTGGATCCGCGACGGACGATCGTCGGCGTGATCATCACGACGAGCTCGGTCTGATTCTTCTGGTACGCGCGGCTCTTGAACAGAAGGCCAAGGATCGGGATATCGCCGATGCCGGGGATCTTCTGGATCGAGTTGTTCATCGTGTTGTTCATCAGCCCCGCGATCGCGAACGTCTGGCCGTTCTCCAGCTCGACCTCGGTTTCCGTGCGGCGCGTGGAGAGCGCGGGCACGCGGAAGCCCTCGAGCGTGATGGCGTTGCTGAAGTCGAGCGAGCTGACCTCCGGACGGACCTTCAGGTTGATCAGGTCGTTCGCGAGCACCGTCGGCGTGAAGGTGAGCCGGACGCCGAACTCCTTGAACATGATCGTGACGGCGTTGCTGCCGCCGCCAGGCTGCACGACCGGATACGGATATTCGCCGCCGGCGAGGAAGCTTGCTTCCTTCCCGTTCAGCGAGATCAGGTTCGGCTCCGCGAGGCTCTGGAAGAGTCCCTTGCTCTGCAGCGCGCGAATGACGCCGCCAAGCCCCTGGCGCGTGTTGAGCACGAAGAGGTTCAGGAAGTCGCTGAACACGAGCCGGCCCTCGGAGTCCCACTCGGGCGCCGGGAACTGCCCGGTCGTCGCACGTCCGAACCACTGGCTCTTGTAGCCGTTGGCGACGAACGACGCGCCAAGCTCCTGCAGCGCGCTGCGGCTCACTTCCGCGAAGCGCACGCGCAGCATCACCTGGTTCGAGGCCACGCCTTCCTGCTGCTTCAGCAGGTTGACGACGTTCTCCTTCTTCTCCACGAAGCCGCCCGCAACGTCTGCCGCCTTGTCGACGACGTACTTCGTCGAGACCGTGCCGGAGAGGACGACGTCCTTGCCGCTTCCCGTGACCGCAATCGGCTCGCCGGGAAACAGGTTCTGCATCTGCTCGATGAGCTGCGTCAGGTCGCGGCGGACGTTGACGGCGTACGTCTTGATCCCGCCGGAGCGGTCCCAGACGAACAGCGAGATCACGCCCGGCGCCTTGCCGTGGATGAGCAGTTGCTGCGTCCCCGTGACCAGCGCGTCGGCGACGTCGGGCACCGTCAGCGAAACGCGCTGGATGGTGGAACCCACGTTGACGAGCGTCGAGCGGCCGACCAGCAGATCGACCGTGGTCGCGTCCGGGGGAATCGCCGCGGGCCCCGGCGTGGTGATCGCGCCGGACGATCCGCTGAACGACACAGGCTGCTGGGCCTGCGGCGCCGCGACCAGGATCACGATGATGTAGACGATCAGCGCGACGATCTTGGGCGCCGAACCACGACGGGAATTCATGATGCCTCCAGGTGTCCTATCGAATGACTTCCGACGTGCGTTTGTCGCCGCGGATGATCTCGACCGTCGGCAGCGGCGCCGCCACGGGCGCTTCCTGCGTCACGGGGCCCGGCGCCTTCTTCGCGGCCGTGCCGGAGCTCTTCGCCGGCGCCGGCTTCGCCGCCGGGGCCTTCACCGCGCCGAGCAGCATCGCCGTCTTCACGCCAGGGGTCTCCGGCGCGCCGGTGTCGAGCGGATTGCGAAGCGCGAGCTGAATCTTTCCCTCGGTGCTCGCCAGCGCCAGCCGCTCCGCCTGTTCGGGATACACGAGCAGGGTCACGACGGTGACCTGCATCGGCTTGCCCTTGTCCTGGTCCTGCTCGATGCGCGTGCCGGCCGTCACGACCTGCACGTTCGAGAGGATCACCTTCGTCGTCGTATCCTGCTGCGAGTTCGTCGGGCTCGCGGTCGCCAGCACGTCGACGCGCGTCCCCGGAAGCACGTAGCCCGCGACGCCGATGACTTCGTTCACGCGGACCGAGACAGCCCTCATGCCTTCGGGGATGACCGGCGGCAGACCGGCGCCCGCTTCCTTCGACGCCAGCTTCGCGGGGATGATGACCTCGTTCTTCACGAACGGACTGATGACGCCGCGGCCGACCACGTCGGCGACGCGCGCGAACGATCCCTGTGGCGCCTGCCCGGCGGGAAAGTTCACGATCGTCAGATCCTCTTTCTTCAACTCCGAGCCGAGCACGACGTCGGCGGCGGCAATCACGACCGGCTGTGTCGGCGTCGACACGGTCTTCACCGGCTGGTTGCTCATCATGTTGTAGGTCCCGTACGCGAGACCTCCGCCGGCAAGAACGGCAATCGCGAGTACGGCAAAGATTCGGCTGCGCATTTGTTGTCCCCTGGCTACTCGTTTCGCATGAGCGTCGATGCGGTCATCGTGTACGTGCCCTGTCCGGTCGTGTCGCTCGGGGCGATGAGTCGGATGACCGGATTGAGCACCATGAACTGGAAGGGGTAGTTCACCTGCACGCTCGACCCGGTCGCCGTCGCGGTGAAGGCGACCGTGCGATTCAGCACGATGTTCGAGTCGGCGAGAGACGACAGGCCGCCGCCCGTGAGGTACTGATTCACCCGCGCGCGCACGTCGGTGTCGGTGGAGCCGGGAATGACCGCCAGGCGCGCGCCTTCACGCGACGCGTTCGTGAGCACCTGCCAGGTCTGATACGCGCGGCCGAACTCGAAGATCCCGACGCAGATCAACAGTACGATCGGGACGGTGATGGCTGCTTCGAGCAGCGCGGTGCCGCGTTGACTCTTCAGGCGTTTCATGACGTCACCCCTTTACCGCCATAGCACTGCGATCAGGCTTCCCACGGCGATCGCCGGGCCGTACGCAAATCGATTTCGTCGTGCCGGCGCCTCGATTTCGGTGCGGGCGAGCGCCGGAGCGGTCACGAGCTGCCCGGTGCCTTCGATCGTTGCCAGCAGACGTCCGCGGCGCGCCGCCACGGCTATCGCGAATACCCCGCCGGCCACTGCCGTGCAGAGAAACGCGTTGAACACCACCGAAGGACCCACGAGCGCGCCCACCGCCGCCATCAGCTTCACGTCGCCCGCGCCCGTGGCGCCAATGACATGACCCGGCAGCATGAGCCCGAGTCCCAGGAGAAGCCCCAGCGCGGCGTGTCCGGGAGAGACGCTCCCGAAGTGCGTGAACGCCAGGATGAAACCCGCGGCGGCAAGCGTGGCGGTCAGCCAGTTCGGAATCCGCCGGCTTCGCACATCCGTCACCACCGCGACGGCCAGACCGGCCGCCAGTACCGCGAACGACGCTGCGGCCATTAGTTCACGCCGCTAGAAATTGCTGGCGATGCTCTGCCAGAAAACCGAATACACCGTCTGACCGACGAAGGTGACGGCACCGAGCGCGGTGAGCGCGATGAGCGCCGCCAGCAGGCCGTACTCGAGCAAATCCTGGCCGTCATCGGACTTCTTCAGCCGGCCGTTCGCGAGGCGCATCAACGTGGCGACAGCATCTGGGGACTGCATGCGTACTCTCCTCACGATCCATCCTCCGATCCCACCATCCCGTGCGAATCGTGCGAGGCCGGCTTGCGCCGGCCCCGCACAGGGGTACGACTACGACGCCGCCGTCAGCTGGTTGCCGATGTTGGTGAAGATCGTCTTCACGGCGCCGCCGGCCAGCGTGACCGCCGCGATCGCCACGAGCGCGATCAGCGCCACGAGCAACGCGTACTCGAGCAGGTCCTGGCCCTCATCGTTGCGAACGAATGACTTCACGAAGTTCACGAGCTGCATGAGATCCTCCCCCAGAGGGATTGCACCGCCCGTTTGCGGTGCGAAGTGCGGCGCGTGCCGCGTTGTTTATGCGTGCGGCACGGGGCCGCGTCACGCCGCGGGCATATCGCAACGGGTGTGCCACGGAAGAGATTGCGCGCCTGTGTACGGACCGCAACTCTCAGTCGCTGCCGTGAGTTGCGGCGAGGCGCGGAAGGCGGCGTCGACCTTCGAGAAGCGTGGGCGCGCGCGTTTGCAGTTGCCGCTTTCGTAATCGCGTGAGCGGATTTCGTTGTGCGCTCCCCCACCACGCGCACGTGGCGGAATGTGTCACGTGCACGTGACGTTCACTGGCACCGCGCACCGAATCGCGCGCGCGCTTGCAGTTTGGTAATGCGGGCGGCGCGCACCACCGCGCGCGCCGCCTCGCGGGCGACGCTAATCAGTGGACATCCAGCACGTTACGGCTGCCCGCCGACACGCGGGACCGCGGCACGTGGATTGCGACCGCTCGCGCTACCTGGGGATCCACGTAAGACCATGATCAAAGTAGCCAATCGGCAGGGCGTGCTCTCCGTTGCCATCTTCCTGGGCGTCTTGTTCTCGCTGACGTTCGTGGACACGCGCGTTCGCGAGGCGTTCGGGGATCTCTTCACGAACGGCAGCATGTCCTCGTACAGCCAGCGCGCGGGCGAGGTGGGAAGCGCGCTGTGGATCGCCCTGCGGACGCAGAGCATCGAGAACGCACCGATGGTCGTGTTCGCGGCCGTGGGAGCGATTCTCACACTCGTGATGTTCAAGAGCTGACGAGCGCCGGCGTGCCTCTCGTCCTCGCGATCGAACCAGACCTGCGACAGGCGACGATCCTCAAACGGATCGTGCGAGAGAAGGTCCACGCCGACGTCTCGGTCGTCGATTCGCCGGACGCGGCGATCGGCGCCATCCGGATCCAAATACCCGACGTCCTTCTCTTGAGCGCGCTGCTCTCGCCGCGCGACGAGGACGAGCTCATCGCGCACCTGCGCACGCTCGACGGCGCGGATCACATCCAGACGCACACGATTCCGCAGCTCGCGTCGACAGCAGCCGACCAGGAAGACTCCGGCCGCGGCCGCGGCTTGTTCGGCGTTTTCCGCCGTAAGAAGGACGAGGCGCACCAGACGTCCGGATGCGATCCCGAGTTGTTCGCGGAAGAGATCTCCGCGTACCTGCAGCGTGCCGCAGAAAAGAAGGCGGAGAACGCGGCCCAGCAGCAGAGCCGCGAGCATCAGCTGGAATACCTGAAGGAGTCGTCCGCGGCTGTGGCTGCCGCCGCGGAGCGCTATTCGCAACCGGCGCCCGTCGAGACTGCGTCGGCGAGCGGTTCCTGGGCCTCACCGTTCGAGTGGAAGCCTGCGACGCAGGAGACCCGGCCAGCCGCGGAGGCGCCGCCGGAACCTGCACCCCTCGAAACTGCACCGGACGCAGATTTTGTCTACCAGCCGGAGGCAGTCGAGGCTGCGGCACCATATCCGATCGTCGAAGCGCTCGGGGAGAGTCACACGCACGCCGACGCGGATCCGCGTGACGATCATTACGATCCTCACAGCGATACCGTCCTCGACCACGAAGCGGCTTCGAGCGCTGCACCAGAGCCGATTCCGGTGTACGAGGACCCCGCGCCAGCTCCGATCGACGAGGAGCGGGCGCCCGTCCCCGTCTACGAAGAACCGGTAATCGCGCACTCGATCGAAGCGATCTCGCCGGGAGCGCCGGAGACGCACGACGAACCGGTCGCAGCTGCCACGTCACCCGCACCGCCCACCGCGTCTTCGGCTCGACTCGCGCCGCTCGCGATGTGGGCACGCAGCGAGGCTGCCGCACCGGCGCCGAAGAAGACCGAGCCCGTCGAAGAACCCCGAACCATCTCCGATGAACTGCGCAACCTGATGTCCGCGCTGGCGGTCCCGCCGCACGTGGTCGGGGTGAGCTACGCGCGCGGCTGCCGCATCCGGCGCGTCCGCGTGCCGGGCGGCAAGGATCGTCGCCGCGGCGAAACGCCCGGTCCCGTGATCCTCTCGAAGCGCGCGCTCGAAGAAGCCCGCACGCCGAACGCGTGAAGCGGTCAACGTTTCACGTCTGAGCGCCTTGGCGCGCGCGGACGGCCTTGCACCGCGCCGCCGTATCACGGACGGCGGCACGCGCGTTGCCCTCAGCCTCACGCACGCAATTCCGCGCCACACAAATGCCGCCGGAAACACGAACGGATCGGGAAATCTGCGTAGATGCTTTGGCAGCGGCGCGGCAGAAATTGCCTCCAGCAGGTTCGGCGGTCGTTGCTCGAGGCGAGCGCGCTGTGCTCGAGCGAGTGATCGAACACGCCGACTGCACGGAGCTGCACCTCGCAGGTGCCTCTGAGACACGCGTGCTGCTGGCGCCATTCGATCGCATTCAGCCGCTGGAGCAGCCGGTGCGGCACGCGGTCGTGCGGCTGCGGCGGTGGGCGGCGCGCATTCGCGAACAGGGCGCGCTGGCCCGGGTGGACGGATTGCGAGCAGAGAGAGCCGGGGCCGCAATCCTTCCGTATCAGCTCGCGCCTGCATTGGCCGTCGCGGCGGGCGAAACGCGAGTTCTGCTCGCAGATGAAGTCGGGCTGGGAAAGACAATCCAGGCCGGCTGGATCGTGTCACACCTCATGGCAGAGAACCGGGATGCTCGCGTGCTGATCGCTGTCCCGGCCGGCCTTCGCGCGCAGTGGCAGATGGAACTGGCGACGCACTTCGGGCTGCCATCCGCGATCGCCGACGCGGCATGGCTTCGCCGGACCGCTGCAGACCTGCCCGGCGACGTCAATCCATGGTCGCTCCCTGGCATCTACATCACGTCGTTCGACTTCGTGAAGCGCTCCGACATCGTTCGATCGCTCGGCTCCCGCGCCTGGGACGCCCTCGTCGTCGATGAGGCGCACGCGGTGCGATCGCCCACGGAGCGGCACACGGCGATCGGCAGCATCGCCCGCCGCGCACGATGCGTGGTGCTGATCAGCGCGACGCCGTTCTCCGGCGACGTCAGGAGCTTCGAATCGATCGTCTCCCTCGGTGCGCTTCACGGCAGCCCGCCCGCCATGATGTTCCGGCGCTCGCGGGAAGACGTCGGGACGGCCCGCAAGCGGCGGCATCGATTCGCCTCAGTCCGTCTGAGCCGGGAGGAACGCGGGCTTCAGATGCTTCTCACCCGGTACACAGAAGAAGTCTGGAACAGTGAGGGCGAACATCGCGAGCGGGCGCAGCTCGCGATGACGGTGCTCCGCAAGCGTGCGCTCTCGTCGCCACACGCCATCCTGCGCTCATTGCGGCGGCGGCTCGAGCTGCTCGGTGACCACGGAGCGGCGGCTGCCGCGCGTCAACTCGAGCTCTTTCCTCGAGACGATGAAGCCGGCGATGAGGAGCCGGCGGGCGCGCTGGCGGCGCCGGGGCTCCAGGACGAGGCGCACGAGCGGCGATGGCTGATGCGGCTCCTCGACGCGGCCGGCCGCGCATCGAACAGGGATTCCAAACAACTCTTTCTGCAACGCCTGGTACGGCGGCTGCGCGGCGAACCCGCAATCGTCTTTACCGAATACCGCGATTCGCTCGCGTATCTGTCGGCAGCGCTTCCGGGTGCGCTGCTGTTGCACGGTGGGCTGCCGCCCGCCGAGCGCTGGCGCGTGCAGCAGCAGTTCAACGCCAGCGGGGGATTGCTGCTTGCGACGGATGCCGCAGCGGAAGGGCTCAACCTCCAAAGCCGCTGCCGCGTGGTCGTCAACTACGAGTTGCCGTGGAATCCCGCGCGGCTGGAACAGCGCATCGGCCGGATCGATCGCATCGGCCAATCCCGTCCGGTTCACGCGCTGACGCTCGTCGCGCGGCACACGGCGGAAGACTTCGTGCTGCTGAAGCTGGCACGCCGCCTCTCCCGGATCGCATCCACTCTCGGCGAGCGCGATCGCCTCGCCTCGCTCCTGGACGAAGCACGGACCGCAGGCATCATCATCGGTCATCAGCCGGACGCCGAGCCCGATCACGCTCCAGCGCTGACCGGCATCGTCAGAGACGATATCGCTGCCGGTCGCGCCGAAGACGAAGGCCTGCGCCTGCGTGTTCGACGTGGCGACGCGGCTGCCGGCGCCACGATCTACATCAGCACGATCCGCGCGACCTCGCAGCTTCGCCCCGGCGTCGTCTTCGCGTATCGCTGGCTTGCGGCGGCGGCTGACGGCTGCCCGCTCGAATCGCATCTCTTCATCGTTCATGTGCGAGACGCCATCACGCGCCCGCGCTCTGCCGAAGACGCGCGTGGGATCGCGCTGGCGGCGCTCGCGCGCTCGGAACCGTCTCTTCGCCACCTTGCCGAACGTCAGGCCGGCGAATGGCGGGCGCACGTGCGGCGGCTCCACGAATCGATCCTGCAGTCGAAAATCACACGCGAGCGGGCGCTCTTGTCCACGCTCGACGTGGGTGGCCTCTTTCAAGCGGGCCTGTTCGACAACCGGGCCGTCGACGAAGCACACCAAGGCTCGAACATGCTGATCGACGCATCCACCGATCACGCCGATCGCATGGCTGCACTACATCGGCGCGCGCGCATCCAGACGCGAATCGATTCGATCGGCGTCCTGCTGGTGGCGCAATCGTGAACGGCGTCAGCGGTTCTCTTCTCTCGCTGGAGATCCTGCGCGCACTGCCAGCCAACGCACACATTCGAAGCGCAGGTCAGCGCGTGCACGCCGTGCTCGCCGCCGCGTGGGACACGGTTGGTCCCGCAAGCAGCGCGCGTCAGGTCCTGAACGGCCTCGCGCTTCCCCTGACGCGTGCGCTCGGGTTCGAGATCGTCACGGACCAGGAATCCTCGTCCGAAATCCTCGGGTGCGTGGCGCGCGACCGGGAACCCTCGGCGGTCATTGCCGTAGGCCCATGGGGCGGGGACCTGGTGCGGCTCGGACGACTGGTATCCGCATCCCGCCACCCGCACTTGCGATGGGGGCTGCTGATCAACGGCGATGTCCTTCGCATCCTCGATCGAACCCGGCTCCATTCGCGCCGGACGTTCGATATGGACCTCGAGCGCGCACGAGATGCGGATGCGACCCTAGGCGCCTTTGCTGCCTTGTTTGGCGGCAGTAATGAGCGGCCGCTCGCGCCCCTCGAGCGCGCCTGCGCCGCGAGCGACGCGCATCACGTCCTCGTCGGCGCATCGCTGCAGACGGGCGTGGAAGAGGCGCTGCGGCTGCTGGTCGCCGGACTCGCACGCCGACGCCGGACGCGCGAATCGCTCGATGCAGCCCTGGCCGACGCGCTGACGATCGTCTACCGGATTCTGTTCCTGCTCTTCGCCGAAGCGCGCGGGCTCGTTCCGCAGTGGCATCCGGTGTACCGCCGCAGCTACACCATCGAAGCGCTGCGGCCGAGGATCGAGCGCAGCACGCGGCCGCCCGGTGTATGGCAGGCGCTGCAGGCGATCGCACGCCTGGCGCACCAGGGATGCCAGGCCGGCACGCTGCGCGTAGCGCCATTCAACGGACGGCTCTTCGCGCCGTCGGCCGCGCCCCTGGCCGAATCGTGCGCGCTCGACGATCGGCGCGCACGCGACGTCCTTCTGGCGATCACGACGCGGCGGGCAGGCGATCGACGGGAGCGAATCTCGTACGCGGATCTCGGCGTCGAGCAGCTCGGCGCCGTGTACGAGCGCGTGCTCGATTACGCGCCCGGGCTCGTCGACAACGACGTCATCCTCGGAAAATCCGGACGCCGCAAGGCGACCGGCACGTTCTACACGCCGCGTGCGCTGACGGAGTATCTGGTGCGGCGCACGCTCGCGCCGCTTGTGCGCAATCGGACGCCCGAGGAACTGCTACGGCTTCGCGTGCTCGATCCTTCCATGGGAAGCGGCGCATTTCTCGTGGCGGCGTGCCGTTACCTTGCGGATGCGTACGAACAGGCACTGATTCGATCAGGCGCCGCGAATGGATCGGACATCAGTACAGCCGACCGGGTCGGTTTTCGCCGCGCCATCGCACAGCGGTGCCTCTACGGCGTGGATCTCAACCCGACGGCCGTGCAGCTCGCGCGCCTCTCTCTCTGGCTGTGCACCCTTGCCTCGGCCAAGCCCCTGACGTTCGTCGATCATCACCTGCAGGCGGGCAACAGTCTGGTCGGCGCCGCACCGCGCGACATCCTTCGGCAGCCGCCCGGCAACGGGCGCGGCCGCCGCGCGGCGTTGCCGCTCTTTCCCGATGCCGACCTTCACGATCGTCTCGCGTCAGCCGCGGCGTTGCGGATGACCATTGCGGGGGAACCGGACGACACCGCTGAAATCGTCCACCGCAAGGAGCGACTGCTCGCGTCGCTCGGCCGCACCGGCGCACCCCTGTCCGCCTGGCGGCAGCTGGCGGACGCGTGGTGCGCCGCATGGTTCTGGCCTGCCGATCGACCGCGATTCGACGCGCGCGCGTGGGGCGCGCTCAGCCTGGCGCTTCGCGGCGGATCGTCCAGCCTCCCTCCGACGCTCAGAGAGCAATGGCTCGATGCGATTGACGCGGCCGTCACGCACGAACGGTTCTTTCATTGGGAGCTCGAGTTCCCCGAAGTCTTCTTCGACGAACGCGGCGCGCGTTCCGACGCCGGGTTCGACGCCGTGCTCGGCAACCCTCCATGGGACTCGCTTCGCGAATCGTCCGGCGAGATCCCGTCTGCCACGCCCGCGTCGCTCACGCGATTCAGCCGCGAGTCCGGGTGCTATCGGCTGCAGAGCGATGGACACGCGAACCTCTATCAGCTCTTCACGGAGCGGGCGCTGCAGCTCGCGGCGCCGCGCGGCCGCATCGGCTTGCTGCTGCCGTCCGGGATCCTCGCGGATCACGGCTGTGCGCGCCTCCGCCGCGAGATGTTCGAGCAATGCCGCGTCGATGCCGTCCTCTCGTTCGAGAACCGCGAAGCAATCTTTCCAATCCATCGCGGTATGAAGTTCGCCTTGATCACTGCCGAGCGACAGCCGTCGACCGAGACACTGCAGTGCCGCTTCGGCCTCCGCTCCGGCAGCACGTTGGAAGACGTCGCGGACGAGGGCTCACTGTCGGAGTCCGTCCAGGTACCGATCGTGCTGATCCGAAAGTACAGCGGAGACGATCTCGCCGTTCCGGAGCTGGCGACGAGCGCGGACCTGAAGGTCGCCGCGCACGTGCTGTCGTCCTTCCCCGCGCTCGGCGATGAAGGAGGCTGGGGGTGCCGCTTCGGACGCGAGCTGAACGCGACGGACGATCGGCATCACTTCGCCGCATCGGGCCTGCCCGTCCTCGAGGGCAAGCTGCTCGAACCGTTTCAGGTGCACATCGATCGCGCGGCGAATCGGATTCCCCGCACCCGCGCCGCGCGGCTCCTGCGGACGCTCCCGTTCGATCGCTCGCGTCTCGGCTATCGCGAGGTCGCCGCCTCCTCGAACCGGCTCACGCTGATCGCGGCGATCATTCCGTCTGGCACCGTGACGACCCACACGATCTTCTGTCTGAAGCACGAGCTCGATACGGATGCGCAGTGGTTCCTGTGCGGTGTGTTCAACAGCTTTGTCGCCAACTACCTCGTTCGTCTGCGCGGCGGCACGCACGTCACGTCCGCGGCGATCGCCAGGCTGCCCGTGCCGCGGCCAGACCGAACTGGAGTGCAGCAGATTGCCGCGCTCGCGCGCGCGCTGGCTGCATCCGGCGACCTGACCGGCGATGACTACGTGAACCTTCAGGCCGCGACAGCCCGGCTGTACGATCTCGACCTGTTCGAGTACGAACACGTGCTCGGAACATTTCCGCTCGTGTCCGCATCCGTCCGCGGATCGTGCCTCCGATCGCTCGTAACCGATGCGGTATAGTTCGTCGATGGGTGCGCGCGAACGTGGCGGAACATCGGGAGGTCGCGATGCACCAGTCTGGTTGATCTGGGCGCTGGTCGCCGCGTTCGGCATCATCGAGGCGCTCGCGTGGATTGCCGCAGGCAGCGTACCGCGCCGCCCGCTCGTCCTCGTGCAGGTGTTCGCGGCGTGGGTCGTCATGCTGGTGCTGGCGCTGATGGCCACGCGGCGGATCGGACGGCTCTCGGGCCGCATCCGCGAGGAACAGCACAAGCATGCGGCGACGCTCGACGAGGTCGAGCAGCTGCAGACGCAGAACGCGATGCTGCAGATCCTGGCGCGCTCCGTCGACGTCCCGCTCGCGTTTCAGGCGCTCGCGGCGCGCATCGCGCGGCTCGTTCCGTGCGATCGCGTGGGGCTCGCGCTGCTGACCGAAGGCGGCGAGGAGTTTCAGACCTACACGGCGCGCGTGCACGAAGAAGAGCGCCGCCTTCGCCCTCGCCCGGACGTCGTTTTCCGCGTGGAGCGCACCATCCTCGGCAGCGTCGTCCGATCCCGCGAGCCGCTCATCCTGTCGGACATCGGCCAGACCTCGGGCGATTTCCTCGACGCGAACGTCCTGCACACATCCGGATTCTCATCGGTGCTGATGATGCCGCTCGTGTCGAAGGGGCGTGCCGTCGGCACGCTGAACCTCGTGTCCCGCTCGCCGAAGGCGTTTCAGCCGGAGCAC
>JAICSD010000144.1 GCA_025937075.1 Vicinamibacteria bacterium
CGTCAACGCCGGCGCGGTCGCGACCGTCGAGCCGCCGCGCGGAAGCGGGCTCGACAGGCGGATCGTTCGCGAGCCGTACCGGCAGGCGTTCGGCCGCCAGCACACGCTGGCCTACGGCCGCCCCGCGGGATGGCTGCTGCTCACGGGCGCAATCGAGAAGGTGTTCTTCCCGACCGTTCTGCTCATCATGGCAATCATCGGGAACTGGGAAGGCTTCTGGCTGACGGTTGCGTGCGAGAGCCTCATCTCTCTCGCGGCGCTCGTGATCGTCATGAAAGGCCAGCGCCTCGAGTTCCTGCTCAAGGGCCTTGCTGTCATCCCGATGCGCTATGCGCTGCTCCTGTCGGAGCTCGTGACGCTCGGGCGCTTCGCGGTGGACCTCTGGATCACCAGAAACAGGAAGTGGCGAAAATGAGGCGGCTGGCATCGCTCGTCGTGTGCAGCGCGATCATCGCCGTGAACGCGGCGGCGCAATCGGCGATTCCCGCTCGCGGGCTCGCCGCCGAAGGCGAAGGACGCTGGACGGACGCGCTTCAGATCTATCAGGCCGAGATTCAGCGGAATCCTGCGGACGCCGAGCTCTGGGTGCGAATCGCGGAGATCGAGACGCGCCTCGGACACTCGAACGAGGCGATCGCCGCGCTCGAGCGTGGCGCCAAGGCAGACCCATCGGCTGACGGCATCCTCGTACGGTTGTCGCAGGCCTACGCGGCGGCGGATCACGCCGTCCCGGCGCTCCACGCGATCGAAGCGGCGCTCGCATTCCAGCCCGCGAACGAAGATTACCTCCGCGCGCACGCAAGGCTGGCCACGTGGGCCGGGGACTATCGCGCGGCGGAGGAGAGCTACAAGAAGCTGCTCCAGCGCCATCCGCGCGAAGGCGAGGTGATCCTGGCGCTCGCGCGCGTCCGCGTGTGGCGCGGCAGCACGGATGCGGCGGTCGCGAGCTATCGCGAATACGTCGCGCTGCCGGATGCATCGATCGACGCCTGGCTGGAGCTCGCGCGCGCGGAATCATGGCGCGGCAACTTCGCCGCCGCGCTGGACTGTCTCGCGACCTATCGGAGCACGGCAGGCGAGACGCCCGCGTATTCACGCGAGCTCGCCGCAACGCTTGCGCGCGGAGGACGTCCACGCCATGCGCTCGATCACGCGGACGCGATGCTGGCCGGATCGCCGGCCGACTACGATTTGAATCTCTCACGGACGCTGGCACTCGCAGCGCTTGGCCATCAGGGCGATGCCTATTCGAGCCTGAACCACACGCAGGCGCTCAACCCGGGACGCTCCGAGGCTCGCACCGCCGAGAGCGTCCTCCAGTCGCTGCTCGCGTCGAATGCGGGACCGACGGCGACGATTTACAGCGACTCGGACGGTCTGAGAACGTTCCGCGCGGCGCCGAAGGCCGACGTGGGATTCAGCACCGATACGCGCGTGCAGGGCGGTTACGAGTTCGTCGACCTTTCAGCGCGCGCCGGCAGCGGCCTCGAACAGGTGTCCGGCGCGACGGATGCGTCCGTCGAACACGTCTGGGCCGGACTGACGCAGCGCCTCGGCTTCGTCACGATCGGCGGGACCCTCGGCCAGGCACAGGCCGAATCGCGCGAGCGGACCACGTATTCCGGGTTCGCGCGACTGAGCCTCGCCGACAGTGTGACCGCAACAGTCGAACGGAGTTTCGGCCTGTTCTCGATCTCGCCGCGCACCGTCAGCCTCGGGCTCACACGGCTCAATCACCGCGCGGCGATCGAGTGGACGCCCGGCCTCAGATACAGGATCGCGGTTGACGTGTCGCGCGAAGATCTGTCGGACGGCAACATCCGATGGTCCGTCTATGCCGCGCCGAGCGTAAGCGTTCTCCGGCGGCAGCGGCTCAATCTCGATCTGGGCGCGCTCGTGCATCAGTTCGGCGCCCGCGAGGATTTCGACAACGGCTACTACGACCCGAGCCGCTACGAGTACTACGCGGTGGTGCTGTCGCCGTACTGGAAGGCGTCCGAGAACATCGGCGTCGCGATCACCACCGGTCTTGGCGTCCAGCGCGAGCGGCTCGCCCCGTCGTTCCGGCTCGGCGGCAACGCGTCGGTCGAGGCCACGTTCGGCATCTACCGCGAGTGGCTGCTGAAGGTGAACGGGAGCACGACGACGAACCGGCGCCTCGAGAGCGGGGCGTTCCGCGGATACAGCGGCGGCGCCGTGCTCGTGCGCAGATTTTGAGTTTGCTTCGTAGCGCGCAACTTGGGCCGCGGACTCACGCGGACAACGCGGAATGCGGATCGGAATTCAAAGGAGCGAGAATGCGTGCGCTGATCACGGGGGGAGCGGGATTCATCGGGTCGCACCTCGCGGAAACGCTGGTGCTGCAAGGGCACCACGTGACCGTGCTCGACGATCTGTCGACGGGACGGCTCGAGAACGTCGCCCATCTGGCTGGCGCGCCCGGCTTCCGGTGCGTCGTCGACACGGTCACGAACGAGTCGGCCGTGATGCCGCTCGTGGAGCAGGCTGACGCCGTGTTCCACCTCGCCGCCGCCGTCGGCGTGAAGCTCGTGGTCGAACGTCCGATCCACACGATCCACACCAACGTGAACGGCACGGAGACCGTGCTGAAGGCAGCCTGCCGCTTCGGCAAGCGCGTGCTGGTCGCATCGACGTCGGAGGTGTACGGTAAGAGCCACGCGCTGCCCTTCCGCGAAGACGCCGATCTCGTTCTCGGGCCGCCGGACAAGATCCGCTGGGGCTACGCCACGAGCAAGCTGATGGACGAATTCCTGGCAATGGCGTACGCGCGCGAGCACGACCTCCGCGTCACCGTCGTGCGCCTGTTCAACACCGTCGGACCGCGCCAGAGCAGCCGCTACGGCATGGTGCTGCCGAACTTCGTGAAGTGGGCGCTCGCCGGCGAACCGATCATCGTGCACGGCGATGGATCGCAGACGCGGAGCTTCACGTGGGTGGGCGACGTCGTGTGGGCGCTCACGGCACTGATCGACGAGCCTCGCGCCGCGGGCCAGGTCTTCAACATCGGCAACGGCGAAGAGACGTCCATCCGCACGCTCGCGCACAGGGTGTGCAAGAAGACGGGCAGCAACTCCCCCATCGTCTGCACGCCGTACGAACGGGCGTTCGACAAGAGCTTCGAGGACATGCCGCGCCGCGTGCCGGACGTGACGAAGCTGCGCCGCCTCGTCGGCTTCGAACCGCGCGTGCACCTCGATGGGATCATCGAGAGCGTGATTCAATACTGGGGCGCGGAGACGGGCCTCCGCCCGCGCGCCGCTGCGGGACGCGTCCGGCCCGCCCCGGCCGCGGCTGTGGTTTGATGAGTCGGGGCTGAGACGCGGCGCCCCGGGTTTACGACTGTGTACATCTTCGATTCGATCGTCGTGAACCCGGCGGCGCGCTTCCGGCTACTGAACCGGACGCGCGGGCTCGCGCTCGCGTCGAACATCGAGCCCGCGTTCGACTCGGAGAGCCGGCGTCGAGGCCTGCTCGGACGGACTGGCCTCGCGATCGATACGGTGCTCGCGATCGCCCCCTCGAATGCCGTGCACAGCTTCGGCATGCGCTTCCCCATCGACCTGCTGTTCATTCGGCGCGACGGCCTCGTCGTCAAGCGAGTGACTCACCTCAAGCCGCGCCGGATCGCGGCCGCGCTGCACGCGTTCGCCGTCCTGGAGTTCGCGGCGGATCATCCAGGCGTCGCTGAGACCCAGGTCGGCGACGTGCTGGCCATCGAGATTGCAGCCAGTTGAACGTCCGGCTGAAGCCGGAAGCCAGACCCACTGCGCCTCGTGGCTTCCGGCTTCAGCCGGAAGACGGCCGCGACGTGGACAAACCGAACGCAACGCGCCGGTGTCTAAGTAGAAGCCAGCGTTCGGGAGGATCACATGCGGATCGCGATCCACACGGCCGTCGTCTGCCTCCTCGTGTTGTTCGCCTCGAGTGCCGCGCGCACCCAGGGCCCCACAGTCCAGGGCACCATCACCGACGCTGCAGGCGGCCCGCTTCCCGGCGTCACCGTCGAGCTGCTGAAGGACGGCCAGGTCGTCGCAACAGCCACGACCGACGGCGCCGGAAGCTTTCAGTTCCCCAATGTCGCCGCCGGCGTGTACGACGTGCGCGCACGGCTGAACGGATTCAAGGAGCTCCGCGTTTCACGGATCGCCGTGCGCATGGAAGCGCCCCCGGCGCTGCGGCTCACGATGCAGGTTGGGGCGCTCAGCGAATCAGTGTCCGTCGATGCGCGCGCCATCGTCGGTGGACGTTCTCCTGCGGCTCCGTTGTCACGGGCCGAACAAATGAAGGACGCGACCCAGGGCCAGGCGGCACACGAATACATGCTGATGGCCCCCGCCCCGACAGCGCCATTCAACACCGAGACATACGATCGGATCGAGGACAACACTTTCCGCCGGGTGGCCGACGCCCCGTTGTCCACGTTCTCGATCGACGTCGACACGGCGTCGTACGCGAACGTCCGCCGTTTTCTCAACGAGGGCACGCTGCCCCCCGCCGACGCCGTCCGCATCGAGGAGCTGATCAACTACTTCCACTTCGACTACGCGGATTCAACCGATCGCGCACCGTTCGGCATCACGACAGAAGTTGCAGCCTGTCCCTGGAACGCGAAGCACACGCTGGCGCTCATCGGACTCCAGGCGAAACGGCTTCCGGCGGGGCAGACGCCTCCACGCAACCTCGTGTTCCTGCTCGACGTGTCGGGATCGATGACGCCGGCGAACAAGCTCCCGCTCGTCAGGACGGCGATGAAGATGCTCGCCGAGACGCTGACCGCGAAAGACCGCGTCGCAATCGTCGTCTATGCGGGAGCGAGCGGGCTGGCGCTGCCGGCGACGCCGGGCGACCGCGTCCGCGACATTCAGGACGCGATCTCATCCCTCACGCCAGGCGGATCGACGAACGGCGCGGCGGGCATTCAGCTCGCATATCAGATTGCGTCGCAGAACTTCATCAAGGGAGGCATCAACCGCGTGATCCTCGCGACGGACGGCGACTTCAACGTCGGCGTCGCGAGCCAGGGAGAGCTGGTGCGGCTGATCGAAGAGAAGCGCGCGTCCGGTGTCTACCTCTCCGTGCTCGGTGTCGGCGAGGGCAACCTGAAGGATTCCACGATGGAGAAGCTGGCCGACGCGGGGAACGGCAACTACTCGTATCTCGATTCGCTGCACGAAGCCCGCCGCGTCCTGATTGCAGAAGCCGGCTCGACGCTCGTGACGGTGGCCAAGGACGTCAAGATTCAGGTGGAGTTCAACCCGGCGACGGTCGGAGCGTACCGGCTCGTCGGCTACGAGAACAGGCTGCTCCAGAGCGAAGACTTCAATAATGACAGGAAGGACGCGGGGGACATGGGTGCCGGGCACAGCGTCACCGCGTTATACGAGATCGCGCCGCCGGGCGAGCCGATCGACACACCGAACGTCGACCCGCTGAAGTATCAATCGCCCGCTCAGCCGCCGAGCGCCGGACGGAGCACGGAATTGATGACGGTGAAGGTCCGCTACAAGGATCCAGATGGTGATGCGAGCCGACTGTTCTCGCGTGCGGTCGGCAGCAAGACGACGGCCGCGCACAATCTCGGGTTCGCCGCAGCGCTTGCCGAATTCGGCATGCTCCTACGCGGCTCGGCTTTCACGCAGGACGCGACGTGGGAGGGCGCGTTGCAGCTCGCGCGCGCGAACCGCGGTGAGGATCCCGACGGATATCGCGCAGAGTTCTGCCGGCTGATCGACCTTGCGGCGTCGCTCGACCGGCAGCACTCCACTTCGCCCCTGACACGGAGGAACTGACGCACCTCACCTCGTCATGGCAAGGGCGACGTGCTCCGCCGCGCGTTCGACGGTTGCGGGCGCAATCGTTATCTGCTGCGCGGTATTCGTCCCGTCGTCCACACGCAGGAGGAAATAGCGATCCGCAACCCGCGCGAAGACGAGCTCAGGTTGCTGCGCCTCGTCCGCGCGGGTCCCCACGGTCAGCAGGAACACCGAATGGCGCCCGGCCGTATCGCGGATCTGAATGGGTCCCATCGGATCCGGCCGCGTGATCTCGTAGTTCCCCGCCGGCAGCGTGGTCTTTCCTGCCACGAAATCGAAGGGGATGTGCGACTCGAGCGTGTCCTGCGCGCGCGCGGGCGCCGCCGCCATCAGCAGCGCGGCCATCGTCAAGAGTCCAGCCTTCCAGCCCAACTTGTTCATGACGTCCTCACTCTCCGAGCACCATCGAGCTCTATGAACAGTGACGGGACGTCTGTTACGAAAGTGTGGCGCGGCGATGAATCAAGTGAGGCTAGCGCGCATTCGCGACGTGTCTCTGATCTGCCGCGACATCGGCGGCTGCTGCCGCCGGCCGTCCGAGATGGAACGGTACGCTCGTGACCACAACGTTCGGCTTGAAGAGGAGCGCGCCCTTGATGAGCAGCGCGTGCTGGTTGTGGAGCAGATGCTGCCACAGGCGGCTGGGAACGAACTCCGGGAGGATCACCGTGACGTAGCCGTTCGGGTCCTGGTGCTGCACGCCCTCGATGTACTCGAGCAGCGGCTCCATCAGCGAACGGTACGGCGACTCGAGCACGACGAGCTGAACGCCTTGTCCCCATTCTGGCCACTGGGCGCGAATCGCGCCAGTACCCGCTCCGTCGATTTCCACGTACACGGCGCGCACGTCGTTCGACAGCGTGCGCGCGTATCGAAGCGCTTTGACGACGGCGCGCTGAATCCCGCCGATCGGCACGAGCACGACGTGGCGGCCCTGCGGCTCCGGGATCCAGCCTCGCAGCGTCAGCTCGGACGCCACGCGGTCGTAGTGGCGGCGCGTGATCTCGAAGATCCCGACGAGCACGGGAATCATGAGCATGATGATCCACGCACCTTCCGCCGCCTTCGTCGTTGCGACGATCAGCAGTACGGTACCGGTCACGATCGCGCCGAAGCCGCTGATCGCAGCGCTCGCCTTCCATCCGCGGCCGGGGTTCGCAGCAGGTGTCCCTGAAAGGGCCGCCCCACGATCCTCACGCAGGGCGGTCCTTTCAGGGCCGCCCATCCTCTTCCAATGCACGACCATGCCCGCCTGCGACAACGTGAACGAGACGAAGACCCCGATCATGTAGAGCGGAATCAGCGCGTGCGTATCGCCGCCAAACGCGATCAACAGCACGGACGCGAGCACGCTCAGAATCAGAATACCGTTCGAGAACGCCAGGCGGTCTCCTTGGTTCATGAACTGACGCGGAAGAAACCTGTCGCGCGCCAGGATGGATGCGAGCCGCGGAAAGTCCGCGTAGGCGGTGTTCGCCGCCAGGACCAGGATCGCCATCGTTGCCGCCTGCACGACGTAGTACAGCCAGCCGCGCCCACCGAAGGTCGTGCGCGCAATCTGCGAGATGACCGTCTCGGCATCGTTCGGTACGATCCCGTACGCGTGGGCGAGCAGGGTGATGCCCAGGAACATCGAGATCGCGAGCACGGCCATCGCGACGAGCGTCTGCGCAGCGTTCCTGCTCTCGGGCCGGCGGAACGCCGGCACGCCGTTGGACACCGCTTCGACGCCCGTGAGCGCGGTGCACCCGTTGGAAAACGCGGTGAGCAGGACGAACAGCGGAAGCGCGGCCGTTCCAGCGGGGAGTTGATGCTCGGCGACGGTGACCGGCTGCATCGTTCCCGTGACGTAGCGCCAGCTGCCAATCGCGATCATCGTCAGCATGCTCGCGATGAAGAAATAGGTCGGTCCCGCAAAGAGGCGGCCCGACTCACGGATGCCGCGCAGGTTCCCCGTCATCAGGATCGCCACGAACATCAGGCACAGCACCACCGGGTCGAGATGCCGGTGCGGGAACGCGGATGTGATGGCGGCAACGCCGGCAGCGATGCTGACCGACACCGTCAGGACGTAGTCAATCAGGAGCGACGAGGCGGCAATCAGCGACGGCAGGCGTCCAAGATTCTCCTTCGCGACGATATACGCGCCGCCACCTCCCGGATAGGCATGGATCGTCTGGCGGTACGAAAAGACGACGATCGCGAAGATCGTGGCGATCAGCACGCCAATCGGCGTCACCAGCGTGAGCGCCGCGGTGCCGCCGACCATGAGCACGCGCAGGATCTCTTCGGTGGCGTAGGCGACCGACGACAACGCGTCCGACGAGAGGACGGCGAGGCCGGTCACACGCGAGAAGCGTTCGTGATGCGCGAGATGAGAGGGAATGGGCGCGCCGACGACCAGGCGCTTGACCTGCCCCAGAAACGATTCTTCGGACACGGACTCCTCCAATCGCCGACGGGGTTAGCTGTCGGGCTCGAGGTTGGAGTCCTCTACCGTCCGCCTTCGCCCGGCTGAATGCCGGGCTACGGCGAGACGGATTCGCCCCAAAAGTGGGTCCCCCGCACCGCTTCTAGGCGAAGCGGATTTGGCGCTTGTCTATTATGCGCCGATCACGACAACGCTAGCTCTGCTGCTGCTCGATCCGGGCGCGCAGCCGCTCTTCCTGCGCGCGCAAGTCCGGCGTCAGTTCCTTGCCGAAATCCTCCGCCTCGAAGATCGGCCTGATCTCGATTTCGGTCCCGCCGTCGAACGGCGCCTTCTTCAACCACTCGACCGCGTCGTCCATCGACTTCACCTTCCAGATCCAGAAGCCGGCCACGAGCTCCTTCGTTTCTGCGAACGGTCCGTCGATGACCGTGCGCTGCGATCCCGAGAAGCGCACGCGCTTGCCCTTTGACGTCGGGTGCAGCCCCTCCCCCGCCTGCATCACGCCGGCATTCACGAGCTGCTCGTTGTACTTGCCCATGTCGCGCAGCATCTGTTCGCTCGGCATCTGTCCAGCTTCTGATTCCTTGTTCGCCTTCACCAGCACGATCACTCGCATTGGACGCTCCTTTCAGGTTCATCTCCTTGTCGAACCAGCGCTCTGGAGTTCGACATCGCCTGAATTCCGGCACGACACTCACCTTACGACGTCCGAAAACGTCTGCCGCCGCTCGTAATTGGGCCGATCGACAGAACTGCAAAATATGGCGGGATCTGCGCTGATGAGCACGGCGGACGGTTTGCGAGTGCGCGCGGCGCACAAGGAGGTGCACCTTATGATGCTACGCAGCCTGCCTGTTGGTGTTGCCGTGGGAGCCGCGCTCGCCTTCGCCGTGGCGTGCGGGCACGATCCGGCGGAACGAGCTCCGCTCAGCCCCTCTGAGGTTTCGGCTGGAGCCGACGCGAGTCAATCCATTCAGGGTCGTCAGGACGTCCGCGTCACGATGATGGACGCGTGCGAACCGGACACGTTCAACGCCGCAGCAGGGCCAGGGACCTGTGTGCGCTCGGGGGGCGTGACGTTCGACGAGTTCATTTCGCAGCTCACGAAGCACGGTTCGATCGGCGCCTGGCATTTCTCGCCGCCGACGGCAAACGTCCGCGTCGGCCAGAGCTTCATGGCGACGAACAATGGCGGTGAAGTGCACACGTTCACCGAGGTGCAGGAATTCGGCGGAGGGATTCTGCCGCCCCTGAACCAGCTCGCAGGTGTGCCGATTGAGGCGCCAGAGTGTGCCGCACTCGAGCCCGACGACTTCGTCCGGCCCGGC
>JAICSD010000059.1 GCA_025937075.1 Vicinamibacteria bacterium
CCTCAATCCCCAATCCTCAATCCCCAATCCTCAATCCTCAATCCCGAATCCCGAATCCCGAATCCCGAATCCCGATCCCGAATCCCGAACCCCCGAACCCCGAACCCCGAACCCGACTCCCGACTCCCGACTCCCGACTCGGACTAATCTTGTCTCGTGGATCCGTCCGAGTACTGCCGAGCGATCGAAACGTATCTGTGCCGCAAGAACGAGGGGCACCTGATTCGGATCGTCGGCCCCGCGTTCGAGCAGGTGTGCGGCTGGGCGGCGCAGGGTGTGCCGTTGAGCATCGCGTGCAAAGGGATCGACAGGTACTGCGAGCGGTATTACGCGAAGGGTCCGCGGCGACGGCCGGTGTGGATCGAGTTCTGCGAGCCGGATATCCTGGAGCTGTTCGACGATTGGCGCCGCGCGGTCGGCGTCGGCAGGGACGCAACCGAGCCCGCCCGGCGCGAGACGCTGCCCGCGCATCTCGAGCGGACGATCGCGCGTCTGACGGCGCTCAGGGCCGGCGGCTCGCGGTCGGCGGCGTTCGACGAACAGGTCGCATCGATCACACGCGAGCTGGACGCGATGCGTGGCCACGCCCGGCAGGCGAGGGGTGTCGGCCGAACGGCGCTGGTGGAGCAGCTCGCTGCGCTGGACAAGCACCTGATCGATGCCGCATCGGACGAGCTGCGGGATCGGCGCCCCGAGCTCGAAGGGGAGGCTCGGGCCGAAATCGCGCCGTTCGCGTCGAGGATGACGGAAGAGGCGCGCGCAGCGGCCGTTCGTGTCGCGCTGGAGCGCGTCATCAGAGATGCGCTTGGCCTGCCGGTGATAGTGTTCGAATAGCGGCATTGACAAGCCTCAGTCCCGGCCAGCAAATCGAGCTGACGATCGAGAAGCCCGCGTCGGGCGGCCGGATGATCGCGCGCCATCACGGACAGGTCGTGCTCGTGCGCGGCGCGATTCCCGGCGAGCGCGTCGCGGCGCTGATCGAGAAAGCCGATCGGCAGCTCGCCTTCGCGGTCACGCGCGAGGTGATCGAGCCCTCACCAGATCGCCGTCCTGCGGGTGACGATCCGCTGTGCGGCGGCGCGCTCTACAGCCACATCGCGTATCCCCGTCAGCTCGCGATCAAGGCTGACGTCATCCAGGACGCGTTCACCAGGCTCGCGCGGCATCCGCTGGAGTTCCCGATCGCCGTCGCCGCATCACCCGAGCAGGGCTACCGCACGCGCGCGAGGTTCCACATTCAGGGCACGCGCTCAGGCTATTACCGGGAAGGCACGCACCAACTCTGCGATGCCGCCTCAACGAGGCAGTTGTCGCAAGAGCTGCTGACGGCGATGCAGGCGTTGACGGAGAGTCTGAACCGCCACGCGCCGGGCACGGCCCTCTCGATTGCGATGGCCGAGAACCTCGCCGGCGATCGCCGCGCGGCACACATCGAGCTCGCCTCGGCCTCCCGCGTCGATTCCGCCACGCTCGAGGCGGTGTGCGCCGACGCGCTGGTCACCGGCGTCACCGCGCGCGGCAACGGCGCCGTGCTGGCGGCCGGCAACCCCGTCATCGTCGATTCCCTGGCCGCGCTGACGGCCTCTCAGGCCCGCGAAGGCGAACTCGGCCGGCATCCCGAATCGTTCTTTCAGGGGAATCGCTATCTGGTTCCGGCGCTCGTCACCGGAGTGCTCGAGAGTGTTCGAGAGGGACCGGTCCTCGACCTCTACTCGGGAGTGGGGCTGTTCTCCGTGACGCTCGCAGCCACCACTGACATGCAGGTGACCGCCGTGGAAGGCGATCGATCGAGCGGCGCGGATCTCGTCGAGAACGCGCGGGCTTACGCGCGGCTCGAGCCGATTGTGCGGAGCGTGGAAGATTACCTCCGGACCATGCGTGCGACGGCGGCGACTATCGTGATCGATCCGCCGAGAACCGGCGTATCGAAGGAGGCCGTCTTGAACCTCATTCGCCAGCAGGCGCCGCGGGTGGTCTACGTGTCGTGCGATCCGCCAACGCTCGCGCGCGATGCACGACGGCTGCTCGACGCGGGCTACGTCCTCGAATCGGTCCGTGCGTTCGATTTCTTCCCGAACACACCGCACGTCGAGACGCTCGTCACCTTCTACCGCTCGGCGCGCTGACGCGCGGCGCGCACGAACGCATCGAACAGCGCGGCGAACCGGCCCGTTCTCCAGAAGTTCTCCGGATGCCACTGCACGCCGAGGCAGAACGCGCCGTCAGGCCGTTCGATGGCTTCGACGACGCCGTCCGGCGAGTGCGCCGAGGCGACCAGCGACGGCGCGACCTCCGCGACGGACTGATGATGACGGCTGTTCACGCCGCACGTCGTGAGATCGAGCGCGAAGCCCATCGCATCGGCGAGGCGGCTTCCCTCCGCGACGCTGATTGGGTGCGCGACGACATCCTTCTGCTGGGTGACGGAATGACGGAGGTCCGAATCGACGGCGCTCGGAATGTCCTGAACGAGGCTGCCTCCGGCTGCGACGTTGAGGACCTGCGCGCCGCGGCAGATCGCGAAGAGCGGCACCTGCTGCGCCATCGCCTGCCGCGCGAGCGGGATCTCGAACGCATCCCTCGCCGCGTCCACGTCCGTCGTCGGATGCGGCGCCTCGCCGTAGAGTCCCGGCTCGACATCGGCACCGCCCGTCAGGAGCAGACCGTCGATGCGGGTGAGCACGTCCGCCGGATCCTCGTCGCTCTCCAGCACGAGCGGTTCGCCGCCGGCACGAAGGACGGATTCGACGTAGTCGTCGAGCGTGGAGCAGCGGGTGAGGCCGATGATGGGTTTCATCTTCTTTAACCGGGGGGCTTCGCCCCGCCGGACCCCCCAACGCCGTCGCTCGCGGGACCCCGACCCCGCTCCGCTCCGGCGGACGCGCCCTTGGCGCGTACGAAAATACGCGCTACATGCGATCCGGGACCTCGCATCCCATGAGCGAGAGCGCCGTCGTGATCTGGCGGCGGTAATACTCCACCACCGCCGCGCGCCAGGTGCGGACGTCTTTCCGCTCCTCGTTCAGAATCGAGAACCGATGGTAGAAGCCGTTGAACTGCTGCGCGAGCGCGAAGGCGTACTTCGCGAGGACGGATAGTTCGAGCGTGCGTACCGCCTGCTCGACGATCTCGTCGAGGCGCGCGGCCTCGAAGGCGAGCGCCCACAGTTCGTCAGCGTCCTCCGAACCATCGGTGAGGCTGTCGGAAGCTGTCGCCTCCAGCGAGGCGAGGACACCGGCGACATCCATGCGTTCGCGGTCCTTCAGCTTGGCGAAGATGTTGTTGGCGCGCACGGCTGCGTACTGCAGATAGGGGCCGCTCTCACCTTCGAAGCTCAGCGCCTCGTCGATGTCGAATGCGATCACCTTGCCGCGCGAGAACTTGACCATGAAGTAGCGGACGGCGGCGGTCGCGATGATCTCCGCGGTCCGGCGCACGTCGTCGCTGGACAGCTCCGGATTCCGCTTCGAGACTTCCTCCGTTGCCTTCTGGGACAACCGATCGAGGAGGTCGTCGGCTTTCACCCCGAGCCCCTTCCGTCCGGAGACCTCGACGAACGGCTTGCCCGATTCATCGCTCGTGTCGTACCCGAGCTCGCGCGCCGTCTCGTGGGACAGTGCCACCATCTCGTACGAATAGTGGACGGAGCTCTTCGCCTGCTCGACGTATCCGAGGACCGCCAGGGCCTGCTTCACCAGCTTCTGCAAGTAGGACTGCCGCGTGTCGATGACATTGCACACCATCGACGCATGTCCGAACGCCGGAGCATCCGCCGCGCCATCCGAGGACGTCGTGGACCACAATGGCCGTCCGCCGCTCTGGCGGGCGAAGATGCGGTAGAAGAAGTCGCGGCCGAGCAGCCCGAATTTCCAGAGCTGGTACGCCATGTCCTTTCCGACGTACGTGACCGTCCCGTCGGAGCGGACAATGACCTTTTCACGCGATTCCTTGCCTGGTTCGTCGCTCGCTTCTTCCGTCGTCTCGGCTGCGCTCGCGGTGTCCTCGTCCTCGATCCGCATCACCCAGCAGCCTTTGAGTTTCCCTTCCGTCTGCAGGAACACGCCGCCGCTCTTCTTGAGGAAATCGAATGCGTGCGCCCAGAAGTGCAGGCGCAGAATGTCTCCTTCCCACGTGAGCAGGTCGTACTCGATGTTCATCCGCTTCATCGTCGCGAGATGACATCGGACGATGCGGTCTGCCACGAATGACGCCATCGCGGCGGTGTCATTGCCGCCGTGCTCGATGGCGTGCAGCGCCTCGCCGCGGATCTGGAGCCGCGTCCTGTCCTCCTCGTACCACTCCGTCACGCGCGCGTAGAGGTCCCAGCAGGAGTAGTCGAAGCGCGTGGAGTCCGCGAGCGCCTGCACGTCCGCGAGCGTCCGATGCTCGAGCTCGCGGAAGCCGACGACGACGTCGGCGACCTGGACGCCGGTGTCGTCGATGTAGTTCTGGATTTCGACCTGGCGTCCCTGGAAGCGCAGCAGCCGTCCGAGGGCGTCGCCCAGTGCGGCGTTGCGCAGGTGGCCGATATGCGCCGCCTTGTTCGGGTTGATGGCGGTGTGCTCGACGATGACTTTACGGCCTTCTGTCTCTCGTGCTTCCACTTGAAGGTGGAAGCTACGACTTTCAAGAGATTCGCGGGTCACGCCCACCCCGTGGCTTCCGCCTTCAGGCGGACGACCAGACGTCCATTGTTTCACCCAGTACGGACGATCGAGGAACAGGTTGATGTAGCCGTTAGGGGCGGCTTCGATGCGTGAAAACCCGCCGACCGCGCCCAGGGCGGCCACCAGCTCCTGAGCGATCGCGCGGGGCGCCTTGCGCAGCCGGCGCGCCAGCGCAAAGGCGATCGGTACGGCCACGTCCCCCAGCGCGCGGCGCGGCGGCGCTTCGAGCGCCATGTCGGTGACGACGGGGTCGCTGGCGGGGATGCCGTACGAGCGCGCGACCGACTCGGCCATTCGGCTGCGAACGAGATCGTGAATCGGAAGAATCATCAGGGCTGCTGCGCAGTGGTAAATTAGTCCGTGATAGGATTTTGCGGCGGTTCTCTATTTCCCTCGATCCAGGCCCGGGCGCGCGCGTAGTCATGCGGCGTGTTGATATTCACGAACAGCCGTTCGTCCGGATCGTACGCCGCGAGCGCTTCCGCACCCAGCTCGCGGACCCGAATCTCCCGCGCCAGTTCGGATACCTGCAGGTCGCCGCGATCGATGCGCGCCCTGGCGGCCGCCGCACATCGTCGGTGATAGAGCGCGCAGAGCGGCTCGAGGCCGCGGGCCGAACGCGGGATCACCGCGTCGTGCTCGCCGGAGATTTCGTCGGACATCTCGTCAATCAGGCGCTCGAAGAGCGCCGCCGAGACGAACGGCAGATCGCACGCGACGATCAGCACGAAATCGCGTCGTGCGTGGACGAGCGCCGTATACACGCCGCCCAGAGCGCCCGCGCCGGGAATGGCATCCGGGAAGACGGGAAGCTGCAGCGCCGCGTATCGCGATGGATCGTTGCTGACGATGGCAATGTCGTCCGCGACGACCGAGAGCGCCGCAAGCTGACGATCGATGACGCGCGCCGCGCCGAGGCGCAGGGCGGCCTTGTCCGTGCCGCCGAAGCGCCGCGCCCGGCCGCCGGCGAGAATGGCCGCCGAGACACGAGGCCGCACGCCCGACATTATCACGCCGCCCGCATATGAGCGAACCCCGTATTGGACGTGTCCTCGTCGCCAGCCTGCACCAGTCGATCGCGGATCTGCTGCCGGCGCGGCTCGAGTTCTACGAAAACTGGCTCAACGCCTCCGGACTGCGCGACGGTACCATCGGCCTCGCGCCGTTGTCGGCCGTCCTCAGCTTTCTGCGGACCGAAGGGGACGCCTACAACCTGATTACCGCGCGTGCCGGCGAATACGCCGCCGCGTGGACCGTCGACAACGTCGCGCCGCTCGAGCGGCGATTGATCCGCGCCCTGCCGGCGCCGCTGAGGGCGCGTGCCGCGCTGCGTACGGCGCGGGCCCTCGTCCGGGCCACTTATCCCGGCTCGCGCGCCATCACGCGAATCAAGCGCGGATCGGTTGCGATCGACCTGCGCGGATCGCTCTTCTGCGAGGTGCGCGAGACGTCGATGCTGCCTCTCTGCGGCTTCTATGCATCGGCGATCGCGCGCGTCCTCCACCTGCTGGACGTCGAGGCGGACGTCCGCGTCAACGACTGCCGCGCCTCGGGAGGCCGGAAAGGGTGCCTGCTGGTGGCGACGCTCAACAGGCGTCAGTCGAACAGCGCTGTGGCCGCATGATCCTGTCCATCCTCGCGTGGACACTGGCTGCGCTGAGCGCCGCTCAGGGTACGGCAGCGCCGGCTCCGCGAATCCTGATCGCGCCGTTCGAGACACCGCCGCACGACAGCCGCGCGTACTGGCTCGGCGAAGCCGTGCCGCTGCTCATTACCGACGACATCGACGCCCGCGGGCTCGGCGCCATTTCGCGGACCGCGCGCGAACGCGCGTACGAACAGCTGCACCTGCCGCCGCACGCCGTGCTCAGCCGCGCGACGGTCATCCGCGTCGGCCAGCTCGCCGGCGCATCCGAGGTCATCGTCGGCGACGTGTCGATCGACGGCGACACGCTGGTGATCCACGCGCGTCCGATCCGCGTCGACATCGGGCGTGAGGACCCCGAGATCAGGGAGCGCGGGCCGCTCAACGACGTATTCGCGCTCGCAAGCCGCGTGGCGCGCCGGGCCGTGCCTGGTGGCAATGCCGTCAGCGCGCCCGCGCCGCCGCTCCAGGCCTTCGAGCAGTACGTGAAGGGCCTCCTGGCCGAACAGCCGGCGACGCAGGCGTCCTTTCTCGAGGCCGCAATCACGCTCGACCCGTCGTACGATCGCGCGCGCCTGGCGCTCTGGGATGTGCGCACGACACAGGGCGATCACGCCGCCGCGCTGGCTGCCGTCCGCGGCGTGACGGCCACCTCGCCGCTGGCGCGCCGCGCGCGGTTCAGGAGCGCGGCGTCGCTGATCGCGCTGCGGCAGTACGACGAGGCCTTCGGGATCCTGAAGGCGCTCGAAACGGAGCGCGTCGAGCCCGCCGTGCTGAACAACCTGGCGATCGTCCAGATTCGGCGAGGTTCGTCCCCCGAGACAGGCAAGCCGGCCTACTACCTGACACAAGCGGCGAAGGCCGAACCCGACGATCCCGATTTGCTGTTCAATCTCGGTTACGCGTACGTGCTGGACCGCGACCCGCAGGCCGCCATCTACTGGCTTCGTGAAGCGCTTCGCCGGAACCCGGCGGACGGCGACGCCCACATCGTCCTTGCCGCCGCCCTGGAGCAGGCGGGCCGCTCCGTGGAGGCGTCTCGTGAACGCGAGCTCGCGGCGCAGCTCAACGCCAGGTACGGCGACGCGTTCAGACGTGAGGCAGTGCCGCGCGGCCTGGAACGGATACGAGAGGATCTCGAATCGCGTCCCGACCTGGCCATCGATCAGGCGATCACGAGCACGACACAGCGCGACCAGCGCGATGTGGCGCAGTTTCACCTCGATCGGGGCCGGCGCCTGTTCGAGCAGGAGCAGGATCGCGAGGCGATGATGGAGCTGCGGCGCGCCGTCTTCCTGTCGCCGTACGAGGCCGAGGCGCACCTGCTCATCGGCCGGATTCACCTGCGCGCCAGCCGGCCGAAGGAAGCCGTCGACGCGCTGAAGATTTCCATCTGGAGCCACGACAGCGCTGCGGCGCATGCCGCGCTCGCGGAGGCCTACTTGCAGCTGAAGGACGCTGCCGCCGCTCGGGCGGAGCTCCAGCGCGCGCTGGCGCTCGATCCCGCGCTGCCCGAGGCACGTCACCTGCAGGATCGGATCGGCCGGTGAGGATGGTTCTGTTCTCCTGCGTGATCCTCGCGACGACGCTGGTCGTCGCAGCGGAGCCGCGCCCGGTTGTCGTAACGGCCACCGTCGACGGCATCATCCATCCCGTTTCCGCCGAGTTCATCCGGGGCGCGATCGCACGGGCGGACGCGGAAAAGGCCGCGCTCTTCGTCCTGACGCTGCATACGCCAGGCGGGCTGCTCGACTCCACGCGCGATATCAACAACGCCATCATCAACGCGAATACGCCGGTCGCGGTGTTCGTCGGCCCCGCCGGGAACCGCGCCGCATCAGCAGGGTTTCTGATTACGATGGCCGCCGACATCGCGGCGATGGCGCCCGGCACGCACATCGGCGCAGCGCATCCCGTCCAGGGCAATGGCGAGAAGATGGACGAGGTGATGGCGAAGAAAGCGGCGTCCGATACGGCGGCTTACGCGCGGACGCTCGCGACGCAGCGCGGGCGCAACGTGGCCCTCGTCGAACAGGCTGTCCTCGAGAGCCGGTCCTACACGGAGCAGGAAGCGATGGCCGCGACGCCGCCGCTCATCGACGTGATCGCGACGGACGTTCCCGACCTCCTTCGCAAGCTCGACGGACGTCAGATCCGCCGTTTCAACGGGGCAAACGCGACGCTCCATCTGACCGATCCGGAGGTCCGCGTCGTCGAGATGACGGGACCGCAGCGGATCCTCAGCGCGATTGCCCACCCGCAGATTGCGTACTTGTTGCTGACGCTCGGCACGCTCGGGCTCACGATCGAGATGTGGAGCCCTGGCGCCATCGTTCCCGGCGTGGCCGGCGGCATCTGCCTGCTGCTCGCGTTCTTCGCGTTCCAGGTCCTGCCCGTGAGCTACGCTGGCGTGCTGCTGATCCTCTTCGGGTTCGTGCTGCTCATCCTCGAGGTGAAGGTCACGAGCCACGGTCTTCTCGCGGTTGGCGGGATCGCCAGCGTGTTCTTCGGCTCGATGATGCTGATTGACTCGCCGCTGCCAGAGCTGCAAATCGGCCTTCGGATGATCGTGCCAATCACGCTGGCCTTGTCGGGGATCATCCTGTTCCTGGTGCGGCTCGGCGTGCAGTCGCAGCGCCGGCCCGCCGTGACGGGAGAGAGCGGAATGCTGCACAGTGGGGCCGAGGCGCTGACCTCGATCGATCCGGGTGGGGTAGGACGAGTCTCGACCCACGGAGAGATCTGGACTGCGACAGCGATGGAGCCGATAAGCGCTGGGGATCAGGTCATCGTGACGGACGTCAAAGGACTCCTGCTCACGGTGGGAAAGCGGCGGTAAAGTCATGGCCGTGTCGCCTGTATTGATAGTCGCCGTCGTCATCGCCTTTTACCTGCTCAGCTCGATCAAGATCCTGAACGAGTACGAGCGGGCGGTGATCTTCCGGCTCGGCAAGCTGCTGGAACGGCCGAAAGGCCCCGGCGTGATCCTCGTGTTCGCGCCAGTGGACAAGATGGTCCGCGTCAGTCTGCGCACTATCGTCATGGACGTTCCGCCCCAGGATGTCATCACGCGCGACAACGTCTCGGTGAAGGTGAACGCCGTCGTCTACTTCCGCGTGATGGAGCCGCGGAAAGCGATCGTCGAGGTCGAGAGCTTTCACTACGCGACGTCGCAGCTCGCGCAGACGACGCTGCGAAGCGTGCTCGGGCAGGTGGAGCTGGACGATCTGCTGTCGGCACGCGAGCGGCTGAACCAGCAGCTCCAGCAGATCCTCGATCTCCATACGGATCCCTGGGGCGTGAAGGTCTCCGCCGTCGAAGTGAAGCACGTCGATCTGCCGCCCGACATGCAGCGCGCGATGGCGCGCCAGGCGGAAGCCGAGCGCGAGAAGCGTGCTAAAATCATCCACGCCGAGGGTGAGCTGCAGGCTTCAGAAAAGCTGGCGCAAGCCGCAGCGGTGATCGCCACCGAGCCCGTTACCATCACGCTCCGCTACCTGCAGACCCTCACCGAAATCGCATCCGAGAAGAATTCCACGATTATCTTCCCGCTGCCGATCGAGCTGATGAACGTGGTGCTCGATCGCCGGCCAAAGAGCTGACGTGTCCGACATTTCACATCACGATCTCGCCGACGAGGCCTTTCACGAGATTCAACTGAGCGGGAAGCAGCTCGTCTTCCTGTTCATGGCGACGACGATTGTGGCCGTCGTCATTTTTCTGTGCGGCGTGCAAGTCGGCCGGGGCGTCCACATCGAACGCAGCGCGGACGCGACCGACAGCGCCGCGGCCGCGGCGCCCGCGCCGACGCCTGCTGCGGCTGCCACGTCAGCGGCAACGCTTCCACCGCCGCCTGTCGATGCGCCCGCGCCGCCGCAGGAGGACGAACTGACCTACGGCAAGCAGTTGCGGTCTGACAGCAACGCGCAGGAAAAGCTGAAGCCGCGCGCGGACGTGCCGGCGCCGGTCACGAAGACGCCCGACTCGTCGCGTACGGCCGCCGCTGAGAAGGAAAGGCCGGCGCCAGCCGTCGCGGCGAAGTCTCCTGCGGCGATGACCGGAGGCGCCCCGCGTTCCGGCGTATGGGTCGTGCAGGTCCAGGCGCTGAAGGGGCAGTCCGCGGCGAATGCCGTCGCGCAGCGTCTTGCGACGAAGGGGTATCCGGCCTTCGTGCTCAGCCCCGCGCCAGGTGCGCCGTCGATCTACCGCGTGCAGGTCGGCCGCTTCAACGATCGCCGGGAAGCGGAGCAGGTCGCGCGCCGCCTCGAAAAAGAAGAGCAGTTCAAGCCCTGGATCTCGCATTAGCCATCGCGTCGGGCATTCTGCTCGCGCTGAGCTTTCCGAAATTCGGCCATCCGGCCTGCGCGTGGATCGCGTTGGCGCCGCTCCTGCTCGCCGTCGGGGGGCGGTTCCGTATCTCCGCGCGGCGGGCCTTCCTACTCGGCCTCCTGTCCGGCATGCTGTATTTCGCCGGCACGCTCTACTGGCTCGTCGAGACGATGACGACGTTCGGCGGCCTGTCGAAGCCGCTGGCCGTCCTCGCGGCGGCGCTGCTCGTCGCGTACCTCGCGCTTTTTCCCGGCATCTTTGCCCTCATCCAGTGGCGGCTCGCGCGGACGTTCGGCGCGGCCGCGCTGCTGCTGGCGCCTGCCGTCTGGGTGGCGACCGAGATGGGCCGCACGTACATCTGGGACGGCTTTCCCTGGGAACTCCTCGGGTACAGCCAGGCCGGCGTGCTTCCCGTCGCCCAGCTTGCGAGCGTTGTGGGTGTGTATGGCCTCTCGGGGTTGGTGGCCGGCGTCAGCGCCGCGTGTGCGTTCGTCGCGACGGACGCGACACGGAGGCGATGGATCGTCACGGGAGCCGCGGCGCTCGCCGTTGTCGGCGCCAGTCTATGGGGCATCGCGCGTCTCACGTCCGGCGCGCTCACGGAGCAAGGGACGCCGATCCGCGTCGCCGTCGTGCAGGGAAACGTCCTGCAGGACGACAAGTGGAATCCGGCGCTCGCGGGCCCGATCATGCAGCGCTACATCGACATGACGCGCGAGGCGATCGGCCGCGGCGCACGCTTCATCATCTGGCCCGAGTCGTCGACGCCGTTCAACTACGAGGAGGAGCCGGCGCGGGCCGAGGCCGTGCGCCGGTTGGCGCGCGAGGCGCACGTCACTCTGCTCATCGGCAGCGATCAGATCGAGAAAATCCAGCCCGTTCCTGCTGGAAAACCCCCGGCGCCGCATTACTACAACGCAGCATTTCTGATCCGGCCCGATGGCACGACCGGCGCCGTCTACCGCAAGATTCACCTCGTGCCGTTCGGCGAGTACGTGCCGCTCAAGCGGCTGCTGTTCTTCGTCGGCACCATCGTCGAGGCGGTGTCCGACTATTCGCCCGGCACGGACGCGGTGCTGCTGCCGGTCGATGGCCACGAGGCGAGCACGGCCATCTGCTACGAGGTGATCTACTCGAGCCTGATGCGCGCGTTCGTGACGCGCGGCAGCGAGCTGTTGACGACCATTACGAATGACGCGTGGTACGGCCGGTCGTCAGCGGCGTATCAGCATTGGCAGCAGGCCTCGCTGCGCGCCATCGAAGAGGGGCGTTACCTCGCGCGTGCCGCGAATACGGGGATCAGCGGCTTCGTCGATCCGTACGGCCGCACCCTGCAGCGATCGGCGCTGTTCCAGAGCGCCGTCATGACCGAGGAACTCCGATTCATCGACGCGCGGACGATCTACAGCCGCATCGGCGATCTCGTCGGGTGGCTGTCCGTCGCCCTGACGGCCGCCGCGCTGGCCGTCACGTGGCGGGCACGGTAAAATAACCCTTCGACATGACCCTTCAAATAGACGAGCAGCTCCGCCGATATGAGGATTTGGCCCGCCGCGCATCCGATCTGCGGAGCCATCTTTGACGCCTCCCGCCCTGCCGACGAACTGGCGAAGATAGAAGAACGCGTCTCCCAGCCGGACTTCTGGAAGGATCAGGCGGCCGCACAGAAGCTGCTGCAGCGCCGACGCCGCCTCGAGGACGACCAGAGTCTCAGCGAATCGCTGCGCCGCCGCGCCGACGATCTCGCCGTCCTCATCGAATGGGCCGAGGCCGGTGAGCCCGTGGCGGACGATCTTGCGAAAGGCCTCGACGAGCTCGCCAGGGAAGTCGATGCCGGCGAGACCAAGAAGATGCTCGGCGGCGAGCACGATCGCAAGAACGCCATCGTCACGATCCATCCGGGCGCCGGCGGGACCGAATCGCAGGACTGGGCGGAAATGCTGCTGCGCATGTACCTGCGATGGACGGAGCGCCGCGGCTTCAAGCGCGAAGTGATCGACGTGCAGCCCGGCGACGAGGCGGGGATCAAGAGCGCGACGTTCACCGTCATCGGCGACTACGCGTACGGGCTGCTGCTCGCCGAAGCCGGTGTGCATCGCCTCGTCCGCATCTCACCCTTCGATCAGGCGGCGCGCCGGCACACGTCGTTCGCGTCCGTCTACGTCTGGCCCGAGCTCCCCGAAGACGTCGACATCGACATCGAGGAGAAGGATCTCCGGATCGACACGTACCGCTCGAGCGGCGCGGGCGGCCAGCACGTCAACGTCACCGATTCGGCGGTCCGTATCACGCACTTGCCGACCGGCATCGTCGTCTCGTGCCAGAACGAGCGATCGCAGCACAAGAACCGCGCGTCCGCCATGCGCGTGCTGAAGGCGCGCCTCTACGATCTGAAGACGAGGGAGCAGCAGGCGAAGCTGGAACAGCTCGGGGGCGAGAAGCGCGACATCGCGTTCGGCAGCCAGATTCGCAGCTACGTCTTACATCCGTACCAGATGGTGAAGGACCACCGGACCAAGGAGCAGGTTGGCGACGTCAACCGCATCCTCGACGGCGACATCGATCAGTTCATCAAGTCGTATCTGATGAAGAAGGCTGCGGGGGCGCTGTCTGTGGCGGTGGAGGAAGACGTCTGATTGCCGAGTGCAGACTGCAATGTGCAATCGGCCGCGATCACCTAAACGACCCGGGCTGCGTCCCCGCTATAAAAGCCTCGCTAATCGATCCCGGTGTGCCGGGGTCGGTGGCGTCGCCGGTGCCCTTGTCGACCGAGACGAAGACGATGTTACCGGGTGCTTCGAACTTGGGCGCATCCTTCCGATCGCCGATCCACGCCTTCATGATCTCCATCCAGATCGGCAGCGCTGCCTCGGAGCCCGTCATCGCGGGCCCGAGCGGTTTCTTCTGGTCGTAGCCCACCCAGACGCCGAGCGTGACGTCGGGATCGAACCCGATGAACCAGGCGTCGCTGTAGTCGTCCGTCGTGCCGGTCTTCCCGCCGATCGGCCAGTTGAGCGACGCCGCCTTCGCCGCGGTGCCGCGCAGAACGACGCCCCGCAGCAGGTTCGTGAGGACATACGCGGTGTCCGCACGGATTGCATCCTTCGGCTCGGGGCGGTTCTCCTCGAGGACGTTGCCCTCGCGGTCCGTGACCTTGAGGACGGAGTACGGCGTCATGCGGACGCCCTGATTCGGAAAGACCGAGTAGGCGCTCGTCATCTCGAGCAGCGTGGCTTCGGCGGCGCCGAGCGCGACGGCGAGATACGGCGGCAGCGGAGAGGTCAGCCCGAAGCGCCGCGCGTAGCCGATCACCTGCTTCGGCCCGAGCTGATCCATCACGCGCACCGCCGGCACGTTGCGCGACTCTTCGAGCGCATGCCGGAGCGTCACGGGACCTTCGAACTTGTGGTCGTAGTTCTGCGGTGAATACGGCGGTGAGCCGGCGCCGCCCGGGAACGTGACCGGGACGTC
>JAICSD010000138.1 GCA_025937075.1 Vicinamibacteria bacterium
GGCGCGGATCGCCGCCTTGCAGGCCCGCGCGAACTCCGTCAGCTTTGCGGCCGCGTCCGGATCGAGCGTAGCGGGCGTGTGCTCCATCGCGTCAGATGTCGTTGGGGGCGTCCGGCGCGGGGGTCCGCGGCTCGTAGCGGCTGAATTATACTGCTTGGCGCCTTCATGCGCGCGGTCGATCTCATACGAACCAAACGGGATGGCGGCGCGCTCGACCGCGCGGCGATCGACGCGTTCGTCGCCGGCGCGACCAGCGGAAGCTGGCCCGACTACCAGGCGTCGGCGCTCCTGATGGCGATCGTGCTCCGCGGCATGTCACGCGAGGAAACCGCGTGGCTGACCGACGCGATGGTGCGCTCGGGGACACGCGTCGAGTACCCGGGACTCCCCGGCGTCCCCGTCGACAAGCACAGCACCGGCGGCGTCGGCGACAAGACCTCGATCATCCTCGCGCCGCTGGCGGCGGCGTGCGGCGCGTTCGTCCCGATGATGTCGGGACGCGGCCTCGGGCACACCGGAGGCACGCTCGACAAGCTCGAATCGATTCCAGGCTTTCGCAGCGCGCTCTCGCTCGATGAGCTCCGCGCCGCCGTGCGCACGATCCATTGCGCGCTCATCGGGCAGACGTCCGAGATCGCGCCCGCCGATCGAAAGCTCTATGCGCTCCGCGATGTGACGGGGACGGTCGAGAGCATCGCGCTCATCTCCGCGTCGATCATGAGCAAGAAGATCGCGGAGGGGATAGGCGGCCTCGTGCTCGACGTGAAGGCCGGCGACGGCGCCTTCATGAAGACGGTCGAGGATGCGCGGCGGCTCGCCGAAGCGCGCGTCTCGTGTGGCCACGCGGCAGGCGTGCGCACGGAAGCGCTCCTCACGCGAATGGAGGCGCCGCTCGGGCGTGCCGTTGGCAACGCGGTCGAGATTGTCGAGTGTGTGGAAACGCTGAAGGGCGGCGGCCCCGAAGACGTGAAGGAGCTGTCGGTGCAGCTCGCGGCACGAATGCTCGTCGTCGCGGGCGTCGAAGGTGACGATGCGCGGGCCGAGGCGCGGATTCGGACGGCGCTGGCTGATGGGAGCGGCTTCGAGAAGCTGAAGCAGATCGTCGAGAATCAGGGCGGCGATCCCCGCGCGCTGGACGATGTGTCGCGCCTGCCCTCGACGCCGGATCGCGACGTGGTGAAGTGCTCGACAGACGGCTACATTGCGACGCTGAAGGCCGCGCGCGTCGGCCGCGCGGCGGTCGCGCTCGGCGCGGGCCGTGATCGGCTCGACGCGGTGATCGATTCGGGTGTCGGCATTCTGGTTCTCGCGGCGCCGGGCGTGCAGGTACGCCGCGGCGATCCCGTGTTCGAGATTCGCCATCGCGCCGGCCGCGGGCTGGACGAAGCACGGCGACTGCTGGAGGAAGCGATCGTGATCGATGCCGCCGCGCCCGTGCCGCTCCCGCTCATCATCGATCGGTTCTGAACACTTGATGGCCACCGAACACATCGTCACTGGCGACCTCGCGTACCCGGTCCCCCCTCGAGCGCCCTACGACTCACGCGATTACGCGGTGATGGGCGCCGCGGTCGCGGTGGCGGCCGTCGTCGCCGCGATTGCCCGATTCGGCGGCCTGGCGCGCATTCAACCGCTCGTCGGACTGATCGTGATCCTCACCATCGCGTACGCGCTATCGACGAACCGCCGCGCGATCGATCGACGGACCGTCGCGTGGGGCCTCACTCTGCAGATCCTGTTCGCCCTGATCGTGTTGAAGACGGCCGTGGGACGCCAGGTCTTCCAGACGCTCGGAAGCGCGATCAACCGCCTGCTCGATTTCGCGTTCGTGGGCTCGAGCTTCGTCTTCGGACCGCTCGGCGACAAGACCGTCTGGCCGCGCATCATGAACACCGTCCTCGGGCCGGAAGGGGCGAGGTACGGCGTCATCTTCGCGTTTCAGGTGCTCCCGACGATCATCTTCATCGCGGCGCTGTTCGCCATCCTGTACTACTTCGGCATCATGCAGCTCGTCGTGCGCGGGTTCGCGATCATGATGCGCCGCGTGATGCGCGCGAGCGGCGCCGAATCGCTGAACGTCGCGGCGAGCATCTTCATGGGGCAGACCGAAGCCCCGCTGACGATTCGCCCGTACCTCCCGCGGATGACGGAATCCGAGCTGATGACCGTCATGACGTCCGGGATGGCGCACATCTCCGGCGGCATCATGGCCGCGTACATCCTGTTCGGCATCGAAGCGAGGCATCTGCTCACGGCCGTCATCATGACGGCGCCGGGCACGCTGATGATGGCCAAGATCTTCGTCCCCGAAACGCAGGTGCCCGAGACGATGGGGAAGGTGCGGCTGGAGGTGGAGCGGACGGACGTCAACGTGATCGACGCCGCCGGCCGCGGCACGGGCGAAGGGCTTGCGCTCGCGCTCAACGTCGGCGCGATGTTGATCTCGTTTCTCGCGCTCATCGCGCTCGTGAACGCGATCCTGGGGGTTGTGCACCTCAGCCTGCAGCAGATCTTCGGTTGGGTGTTCGCGCCGGTGGCGTGGAGCATGGGCGTCCCGTGGCGCGACGCCCCGACGATCGGCAACCTGCTCGGCACACGGATGGCGCTGAACGAGTTGGTCGCGTACTCGCAGCTGGGGCCGCTCAAGCCGGTGCTGGATCCGCGGTCCTTCACGATTGCGACGTTCGCGCTGTGCGGGTTTGCGAACTTCAGCTCGATCGGGATCCAGATCGGCGGCATCGGTGCGCTCGCGCCGACCCGGCGTCACGATCTCGCGCGTCTCGGGTTGCGTGCAATGCTCGCGGGGACGCTGGCGAACTTCATCACCGCGACGATTGCGGGGTTCCTGTTGTAGCTGCAGCCGCGTGTCACGGACGGATCTCACGCAGAGGACGCAAAGGCCATGAGGACCGTGAGATCGCCGTGGCAGTATCCTGAGCCACGCATGATGGAACAGCAGTATTTCGATCGCGTCGAGGAAGCCGCTGCCCTCATTCGCGGCAAAGCAGGCGCGCCGGACGTCGCCGTCGTGCTCGGATCCGGTCTCGGCGACTTCGCGAACACGCTCGCGGACTCGACGACGATACCGTACGGCGAGCTTCCGCACTGGCCGGCGTCGAAGGTGATCGGCCACGAGGGACGCCTCGTCATCGGTACTCTGGGAGGGACGCTCGGTCACCGACGCGTGGCCGCGCTCGCGGGGCGCGCGCACTACTACGAGGGGCACGATCTGCGCACGGTCACGTTCGCGACGCGCGCGATGGGCTGTCTCGGCGTGAAAACGCTGATTCTGACGAATGCCGCCGGCGGCGTGAACGTCGCGCTCACGCCGGGGATGCTGATGGTCATCGACGACCACATCAATCTTCTCGGCAGCAATCCGCTGATCGGCCCCAACGAGGAGCGCTTCGGCGTGCGTTTCCCCGACATGACGGAGGTGTACTCGAAGCGTCTGCGCGCGGTCGCCGATGCCGTGGCCGCCGAGCAGGGCATCCGGATCGGACACGGCGTCTACGCCGCGCTGCACGGGCCCAGCTACGAAACGCCCGCGGAGATCCGCTTTCTCCGCATGATCGGCGCGGACGCGGTGGGCATGTCGACGGTTCCGGAAGCCATCGTGGCGCGCCACATGGGCATCGAGGTGCTGGGGCTCTCGTGCATCAGCAACGCCGCCGCCGGCGTGCTGCCGACGCCGTTGAACCACGACGAGGTGATGGAAGTCGCGCGCCAGGTGCGCGGCATGTTCGCGCGTCTGCTGGAGGGGATCATTGGCCGCATCTGAGGCAGGTCCGCGCACGGAGCGCAGGAAGCATCAGCGGCGCCAGGCTGAGCGTCGAGGGCGGGAGCGCCGGTCCGGCCGCGACCGCCGCGACGCCGAGGGCGGATGGCAGCTCGTGACGATCGATGTCGTTTCCTCCGGGGCGTACGACGAAGCGGGGCTCGTCGCTGCCGCCGTCGACGCGCGCAGCCGCGCGCGGGCGCGCTTCTCGAATTTCCAGGTGGGCGCAGCCCTCGAGACGAGCGACGGGGAAGTCGTCACCGGCTGCAACATCGAGAATGCGACCTATGGGCTCACCATGTGCGCTGAGCGCGTGGCCCTCTACAAAGCCATCTCCGAAGGACGCGGCGTGTTCACGCGCATCGCCGTCGTTGCGGACACGGACGCCCCGACGCCGCCGTGCGGCCCATGCCGTCAGCTGCTGTGGGAGTACTGCGGCGACATCGAAGTCGTGCTCGCGAACCTGGCCGAGGTGAAGACGCGCATGCGCCTCTCGCAGCTCCTGCCCCTGCCGTTCGATGCGAGACTGTTAAAATAACGGCAATGCTCCCCACAATCGAACGCCACGGCGACACCGTCGTGATGGTGGATCAGCGCAAGCTGCCGGGTCAGGAGATCTACGTTCGGTGCCGCACGCCTCAGGAGGTCGCGAAGGCGATCCGCACCATGGTGATTCGCGGCGCGCCCGCGATCGGCGTCGCGGCCGCGATGGGCATCGCGCTCGGGATGCGCCGCAGCACGGCCAAGGGCACGCGCCAGTTCGCCGTCGACTTCCAGAAGATTTGCGATCTGATGGCCGGCACGCGGCCGACCGCCGTGAACCTGTTCTGGGCGATCGATCGCATGAAGCGCGTGTTCGCGGAGGCGGCGCAGGCGGGCGAGTCGACCGGCGAGATTGCCGCGCGCCTCGATCGCGAAGCGCAGGCCATCCACGACGAAGATGTCGCGAGCTGCCGCGCGATGGGCGGCCACGGCGCGGAAATGGTGCCCGATGGCGCGCGCGTACTCACGCATTGCAACGCAGGCGCGCTCGCGACGGCGGGATACGGATCGGCGCTCGGGGTCATCCGCGCCGCCGTCGAGCAGGGGAAGAGCATCGCGGTGTTTGCCGACGAGACGCGTCCGTTCCTGCAGGGCGCCCGGCTGACCGCGTGGGAGCTGGTGCGCGACGGCATCAACACGACCGTGATCACGGAAAGCATGGCGGGGCCGTTGATGCGCGCCGGCGAGATCGATCTCGTCGTCGTCGGCGCCGATCGCATCGCGGCGAACGGCGACACCGCGAACAAGATTGGCACCTACACGGTCGCCGTCCTCGCGCACGAGCACGGCATTCCCTTCTATGTCGCCGCGCCGCTGTCCACGATCGATCTCGCGACGGCGGAGGGCGATCGGATTCCCATCGAGGAGCGCGATCAGCGCGAGGTCAGCCACCTGGGCTCGGCGCGGCTGACGCCCGAGGGCGCGAAGATCAGGAATCCCGCGTTCGACATCACCCCGCACCGCTACATCACGGGCATCATCACCGAGCGCGGCATCTTCCGTCCGCCCTATGCGGAATCGCTGCGCGAAGCATTCGCCGTCGTTGCGCGGGCATAACAGGAGTCCAGGAGATCGGGAGTAACATTGTTTTCCGGTGATTTACTCCTGAGCTCCTGATCTCCTACGATTAGCTCCTGCGCTCCTGATCTCCTGTGATTAACTCCTGAACTCCTGATCTCCTGTGATTAGCTCCTGAACTCCTGATCTCCTGTGATTTATCTCTTGAGCTCCTGATCTCTTGTGAGCCCTGCGACAATCCTCGCAATCGAGACTTCGTGTGACGAGACGGCAGCGGCCGTAATCGCTGAAACCGGCGATCCGGCGAAGCCCTGGCGCATCGGATCGAACGTCGTCGCCTCGCAGGCCGCGATTCATCGTGAGTGGGGCGGCGTCGTGCCGGAGCTGGCCTCGCGGCAGCACCTCCGCGACATCTGTGGCGTCGTCGAGCGCGCGCTCGCTGATGCGTCCGCCACCTGGACGGACCTGGGCGCCGTCGCCGTCACGCAGGGACCGGGACTCGTCGGATCGCTGCTCGTCGGCGTCGCGTTCGCCAAGTCGCTGGCCTGGTCGCTCGACCTGCCGCTCGTGCCCGTGCATCATCTTGCCGGCCACATCGAATCGCTCGTGCTCCATCACGGCGAGCTGCCGCTGCCGTCGGCAGTCCTCGTCGTGTCCGGCGGACATACGAGCCTGTATCTCGTCGCCGAGCCGGGCCGCTACCAGCTCATTGCGCGCACGAGAGACGACGCGGCGGGTGAGGCGTATGACAAGGTAGCGAAGCTGCTCGGGCTCGGATATCCGGGCGGACCGGTCATCGATCGCCTCGCCAAGCAGGGCCGGGACGATGCGTATGTGCTTCCAATGCCGCGCATGACGCACGCGGATCGCAATGCACCCGCGCCAACGGCGCCGCCGGGGCTGCTGCCCAAGGCCGTCGAGCGCCGCGTCGATTTCAGCTTCAGCGGACTCAAGACGGCCATGCTGCGGCTCGTGCGCGAGAAGAGCGCCGGCGGCCGTGCGCTGTCGGACCAGGACGTAGCGGATCTCGCCGCGAGCTTCCAGAAGGTCGTCGTCGACGCGCTGCTCGATCGCACGTTCGAAGCGGCGCGCTGGCTCGGCGCGCGCAGCATCGGCATCGCGGGCGGCGTCTCCGCGAACAGCCGTCTGCGCGCCGAGGCCGAGGCGCGCGGCGCGAAGCTCGGGATTCCCGTGTTCGTGCCGCCGCTGTCGCTGTCGACCGACAACGCCGCGATGATTGGCGCGGCGGCACTGCGGCGATTGCGCGAAGGGATCACTGCGGATTGGGATCTGAATGCGATGGCGTCTCTGCCGCTCTGATCGTGGTCAATGCCGCTCTGAACGTGGTCAATGGCGAATGCTGGCGGGCGCGCGTCAATGCCCGAATGCTGAATCCTGGCGATCTTTTCCCGGAACGGAAGCCCACTGGGCTTCATTCCATCCGGAGAGCGATCAACGGGTCGACTCCGGCGGCACGACGGGCCGGTACGAAAGAAGCCAGTAGGCCGGTCATCGTAATCAGCGCGAGAGCCGCCGCATACACGATCGGATCATGGGGGTGGATCTCGAACAAGAACCCTCGGACCAACTCCGCAAGGCCCCAAGCGCTCATCAACCCAATAGCCAGACCAAGGATCATGTACAGCGAGGCGCGACCGAGGACGGACATGAGGATCGCTGAAGGCAGGGCGCCCAAAGCCATTCGAATGCCGATTTCCTGCCTCCGCTGACTCACGGCATACGCCATCACTCCATAGATCCCCACGCACGCGATCACGAGACCGAGCACGCCAAACAATGAGAGCAGCAACATATTGAAACGCCGCTGCGCCACGAGCGCCTCGAAATAAAACTGCAGCGCGTGGCCCTCTATGCGGGTCGGCAGGTCGCCTGGGAACTCGGATGAGATCGCCTGTGTCACCGCCGGCAGGAGGCTCTCGGGACGGGGCGCGGTCCGAACAACCAGCGTCGCGCCGCCAACGCGCCCTTGCGCAAATGGAACGAAGGCCTGGGTGCGCCAGGCGCGTTCGGGCCCGTCATATCGGATGTTTGCGACGACGCCGACGACCGTGCGATCGCCGTGCAGCCGCACGGCTTTTCCGATCGCGTCTCCTCCGAAGTACCGGTCGGCTGCAGCCTGGTTCAGAATCACGACGGGTTTACTGTGCTGGCTGTCAGCGTCCGTGAAGAACCGACCCTTTCGGAGCGGGATCTCGACGACTCTGAAGTAGTCCGGCGAAATTTCATTGAGCGCGATATCCGTGTTCTTCGGCAATTCCCGACCGGGGATCTCGAAATCAACGGTCCAGAGATCCCCACGGAGCGGTAATCCGCCTCCGGCCAGTGACGCAACCTCCACACCCGGGATGGCGCGGACGCGTTCGAGCACGTTTTGAAGTAACCGCTGGTTGCGCTGAGATGCCTGCTGGACGTCCGAGGGGGCTTCCAAGACACGAACCTGAACGGCGAGCACATCGCGATGGTCCACGCCGAGATCGACGCTCACGACGCGTGCGAAACTTGCCAGAAATAATCCGGATCCCACGAGCAGAACGACGGCCAGCGCGACCTCCGTAACGATGAGGCTCGCTCGGAATGCACTCGATTGCCGGTTCGCCGAACCCGCGCGTTCGCCTTGACTGAGAGCGGTTGTCAGAGCGGGATGGGAGAACTGCAACACAGGCGCTAATCCGAAGGCTATGCCTGTCAGAATGGCCAGCAGTGCCGTTGCGACGAGCACGCGCAGGTCCACGGCGATCGTGGCGGCGCGAGGGACATCCGCTGGCATCGCAGCCCGCAATGCGTCCACACCCCACCGGGCAAGAAGCACCCCGAGTGTCGCACCGGCCACGGACAGCAGCAGACTCTCCAGAATGAGCGTTCGGGACAAATCCCAGCGCGACGCGCCCAGGGCGGCTCGAATTCCGAGCTCTCGGGTGCGGGCCGTCGCGCGCACGAGCATGAGATTCGCGAGATTCACGCACGCGATCAGGAGCACGAACGAGACGGCTCCGAGCAGCATGACCATCCAGTTGCGAACGCGACGAGTCACGAAGTGGTGCAGCGGTTCAACCTTCGCGACGGTATCTTCAAACCAGCGTGGCGTCTCGGCAGCAAGGCCCGCCGTGATCTGTTCTATCCGGGCCTGTGCCCGCTCGAGAGTCACACCATCACGAAGCCGGCCGAGAACATGGAGGTTGTAACCGTAGCTGTTGCCACGCACCCGGTCCCTGCTGCTGAAGCCGTACGGCACCCAGACGTCAACAGGTTCACTAATGCCGAGGACGTACGTGTCGATTGGATATGTGAACCCCGGGGGCATGACGCCGACGATCTCAAACGACGCGAGCTGGCCGGGCAGCGTGGTTCCGACAACGTCGGCCCTCCCTCCAAACCGCCGCTGCCAAAGACTGTGACTGATCACGGCCACGTGAGGACGCCCTTGTTCTTCCTCATCGAGGGAGAACGTGCGCCCGAGGAGTGGAGCGACCCGTAACAGTGCGAAAAAGTCTGCCGTCACACGCTGCGCCCGAAGGTTCTCCGGCAGTGCTCCACCTTCGGGCTTGAGGCTGATCTCCGCATAGGCGACAGCGGCGAGTCCGGTGAAGACGTCCTGTCTGGCCCGCCAGTCAAGAAAGGTCTGTGGCGTCGTGAGGTTCATCGAGGCGGCGGAGCTCTCCTTCACGTTGCGTTCGCCGACCGCCACGAGCCGGTCGCTCTGGTCGAATGGCAATCCGCGCAGCATCACCGCGTCCACGACGGAAAAAATTGCGGTCGTTGCACCGATGCTGAGCGTCAGGACAATGAGGGCTACGGCGGTAAACGCAGGAGATGCGCGAAGAGAACGGAGGGCGTGGCACGTGTCACGCCAGAACAAATCGAGCCAGACGGTCCGCACGCCGCAGATCGCCTCCCTCGTTTGCGTCAGGCCGCCGAGGTCCCGTAGTGCGATGCGTCGTGCCTCGCCCGCGGGCACTCCGCGGGCGACATGGGTCTGGATCTCCTGCTCGACGTGAAACCGCAGCTCATCATCGATCTCTGCACGAATCCGACGCCGGTGAGCGATGCCCCGAATGTAGGCCGCGATTCGTGCGAGCATTGCGGAACTCCGAGGCTAAGTTGTCTGAAAGACCCTATCCCGCCTGTAGAATGCGTCTTATTGAGAGAGCGAACTGCTCCCAGCTCGCGGTTTCCTCGGCCAGCCGCTTCTGGCCCGCCCGTGTCAATCGGTACACGCGGGCGCGGCGGTTGTTCTCCGAAGTGGTCATCTCCGACTCGACGTCGCCCCTGAGTTCGAGGCGATGGAGTGCGGGGTACAACGAGCCCTGGCTCGCGTCGAGGCCTTCGCGGGAGATCTGTCGAATGCGGTTCGCGATGCCCCACCCGTGGTTCGGGCCGAGCGTCAGAATCTTCAGAATCAGCAGGTCGAGCGTCCCTTGAA